>DATDMW010000369.1:0-6587 GCA_036518595.1 Burkholderiales bacterium | reverse complement strand
TGTCCGTAGACCGGCTCGCCGAGCTGCGCGAGCGCGCCCGCGAGCGCTCGCGAATTCGCGGGCACGGCGTCGGGGTAGAGCAGCCGGATCGACGAGTACACCCACTGCACCGGGTCCTTGAACTTGCGAGGGGTGGCCGCCGGGTCGGCGAATTGCGGCGACGAGAAAAGGGCCGCGAGCGTCCGCGCGATGTCGCCATCGGTGCGCGTGAACGCTTCGGCCATGCGGTCGATCACTTCCGCCGGCGGATCGTCGGCGAGGAAGTAGACCGCGAGCTTGCGCGAGACGAAGCGCGCGGTCGCGGGATGGCGGCAGAGCAGGTCGAGCGCGCGCTCGATCTCGGAGAATCCCGTCTCGCCGGGAAACCGGGCCCCGAGGAAGGTCTTCGCGCCCGCGTCGTGACGCCCGGGATGGAACGCGAACAGGCCGACCTTCACGAAGTCGCCGCGGCGACCCTCGGGACGCGGCGAAAGGTCGACGCCGGCGCCGGTGAGTATGCGTGCGAGCGCCTGCACGTCGGCCTGCGTGTAGCCGCCGTCCACGCCGAGCGTGTGCAGCTCCATCAGCTCGCGCGCATAGTTCTCGTTGATGGCGCCGCGCACGTTCTGGGCGTTGTCGAGGTACACCATCATCGCCGGGTGCATCAGCACCGCGCGCAGCAGATCGCGGAACTTGCCGAGGACGTGCGGCCGGATCGCGCGCTCCTCGTAGTCGGGCAGGAGAAAGCGCACCTGCTTCTTGTTCTGGAACACGTTGAAGTGGTTGAACCAGAACCAGGTGAGCTGCTCCTGCAGCGGATACGGCGAGGCGAGCGCGCGGATGGTGCGTCTCTGGAACGTCTCGAGGTCGAGCGCGGCGAACTCGCGCCGCAGGCGCTTCTGCAGGTCGGCTCGTTCGGCGGGCGACTTCCCGCGCGCCGCCGTCCGCATGGCGCGCAGCTCGGCCGCGGCTTCCTCGGGATTCAAGCGCGAGATCCGCAGGGCCGCGATCGCTTCGCGCGCCTCGGACGGCAGGCCGTCGTCTCCGTGGTAGACGAGCTGCTCGCGCAGCCACGCGTCGCGCCCGAGCCGGCGATAGGCGTCGATGTCGCGGGTGGTCGCGCCGTAGGTCAGGCGGTCGAGGAACCGCAGGTCCGCCCCCGCGGGCGGCTCGGCGCGCGCGGCGGGCGCGGCGAGCCAGACGGCGAGCGCGATGACGGCGGATCGAATCATGGTGCTTCCAGCCAACGATGTACCGCAGTTCGCCGTCGACTGCTGAAACATTTTGTATCGCGACGCCCGGGACTCGCGCCCCGGGGCCGCTCCCCCGGCTTACTCCTTCGCGGCCGCCTTACGGTCGCGGCGACGGTCCCGCTTGTCCTTGCGCAGATCGCGGCGGTCCTGCTTGACGTCGCGCGTCTCCTGGCGCGCCTCCCGGCGCTCGGCTTGCGCGCCCTGCGTGTCGCCGGCCTTCGCGTCCTTGCGCGCCTGGCGCAGGTCCTGCCGGCGCTCGCGCTTGTCCTGGCGCAGGTCGCGGCGGTCCTGGCGGATGTCCTGCGTGTCCTTTTGCACGTCGCTCTGCGCGTACGCCGGCAGCCCCGTCAGGGCTAAGGCGCCGAGAATGGCGACGATCATCGGCTTGAGCATGTTGACGCCTCCTTGGGTTCGTTGGGTAATCGGCGCATTGCGCGCCGCACCACTCCAGAAACGTCCGTGCGCGCGCTCCGTTGACGTCACCTGTCGTCTCCGACACGATTGTGAGCGACAATGATTGCCCCACGGAGGAGAGACACCATGCCCAAGCTCGTACACTGGATCGTGCAAGGAATCTGTGCCGGCGCGCTCGCGCTGGCGCTCGCCGCCCCGGCGCTCGCCCAGCCCGCGGCGCAACTGGTCGTGTTCGGCGACAGCCTGTCGGATCCGGGGAACGCGTTCGCGCTGGTCGGCGGTACGAACACGCCGCCCGACTACTCGGTGGACTTCTTCTTCGTCCCGAGCCAGCCGTACGCGCGCGGCGGACATCACTTTACGAACGGCGACACGTGGATCGAGCTGCTCGCGCGCGCGCGCGGGATGAACGCGAACGCGCAGCCGGCGTTCCGCAGCAACACCGCCGGCGCCGCGAACTACGCGATCGGCGGCGCGCGGGCGCGCGACGACGGCAGCGCCACGAGCCTGAGCCGCCAGGTCGACGCGTTCCTCGGCGACACGGGCGGAGCCGCTTCGGGCGGCGCGCTCTACGTGATCGAGGTCGGCGGCAACGACATCCGCGACATCGCGCAGACGCGGGACCCGAGCCTCGCCACCGCGGCGCTCGCCGCGATCCAGTCGAACATCGCACGGCTGTACGGCGCGGGCGCGAGGACGTTCCTGGTGTGGAACGCGCCCAAGGTCGCCGCGACGCCGGCGATCCGGATGGCGGACGCCGCGCTCCCGGGCACGGCCGCGGCGGTCGACTTCGTCACGCTGCAGTACAACGCCGGCCTCGCGCAACTGCTCTCGGGCCTCGAGGCCGCGCTCCCGGGCGTGCGCTTCATCCGCTACGACGTCTACGCCGGCCTCGCGGCGATCGTCGCGAGCCCGGCGGCGTTCGGGCTGTCGAACGTCACCGATCCGTGCATCCGGCCGAACCTCGCGCCGTTCTTCTGCCAGGCGCCGCGCGCGTATCTCTTCTGGGACGGCATCCACCCGACCGAGGCGGGGCACGCGATCATCGCGGACCAGGTCGGGAAGCTGCTCGGACCTTAGCGCGAGAGCAGCTCGGCCGCGCGCCGGTGCTCCTCGAGCACGCGCGGGAGATCGTCGGGCGGCAGGCGCCCGAAGCCGCAGTAGGCGCCGACCCCGAAGTCGTTCAGGTGCTTCCTCGCAGCCGCAAGGCGCGCGGGGAAGCGCTCCATGTTGTGCACCATGCCGAGGTAGATCCGCGCGCCGCGGGCATCGAGGCCGCGCAAAGGCGCGAAGAACGCGTCCGCGCCCGTGTCGAGCACGGGGATGTGGATCCAGTCGACGCGGCGTCCCGCCGCGGCAACGAAGGCGTTCGCGAGCTCGACCGCCGCGCCGAGATCCTTGGGCGTGAAGCGCGGCCAGCCGCCGAGCGTGCCGAAGCAGAGATGGAAGCCGACGGCGACCTCCCCGGGAATGGATTCGGAAAGCCGCACCTGCGGCACCTGCTCGTCGAGGCGCCCGTGGTACGCCTCCTGCAGCTCGGTCGAGCAGTCCCACTGGATCGCGAGCTCGCGCTGCGGGATCTTCTCGACGATCTTCTCGAGCTCCGCCGCGAGCGCGCGCGCGTAGCCCACGCGCACCAGCGCGCACGAGCGCTCGTCCGGGAAGAGGCGGGGCGGCGCCGCGCTGTTGACCATCGGCATCGAGACCTGGAACCGGAGATGGGCCGGAAGGACGCCTTTCTCCTTCAGCGTGCGGAACACGAAATACGAATTCACCGCCTCGCGTGCGAACCCGAGCCGCCATCCCGGCTCGCCGAAGCGGATTTGCTCCACCCCATCGCGCACGCGGAAGCGCCAGCTGTCGGCCGCGCTGCGCGGCATCAGGCGCTCGACGCCGTCCTCGAGCGCGGGGCGCTGGATGGTCTCGATGTCGGGATGGATCGCGAACACCTGGAAGTGCACGCGCGAGATCCAGTGCCGGCGCAGGCCGACCTCGCCGTCGGGACAGCAGGCGAGGTGAGGGCCGAGCGTGCGGCCGAAGGTTTCGAAGACGTCCCTGGGCGTGTCGAGAGGGATGGAGCCGACGAGGTGGAGAGCGCTCATCAGCCCTGCGCCAGCCGCGCGCGCACGAACCCGATGTGTTGGCGCAGGACGTAGCCCTGCTCCGCGAAAGAGCCGGGGACCTTGAGCTTGATGACGTTCTCCTCGATCCGGTCGAGCCGCCGTAGGAGGTCGGCGCGCTCCTCGGGTGTGGTCTTCGCGAACGCCGCGCGCTCGAGCGCCATCAGCTCGGCGTAGCGCCGGTAGATGCGCTGGTTGACGCGCCAGCGGTAGAGCCAGGGCAGGAGCTTGAACCCCGGGATCAGGAGCACGGCGAGCGGCACGAGCACGACGACGATGCGGTCGACCAGGCTCGCCAGCCAGAAGGGCAGGTGCCGGTAGGCGAACGTCTTGCCCGACTGGTAGTACCGCTTCGCGTCGTCGCTGACGCGGTATTCGTGCTCGAGCGGCGCCGGGAACTCGCCCGCCTTCTGGTACAGGTTGGCGCGCCCGTGCACCTCGCGCGCGGCTTCGATCAGCATGTCCGAGAGCGCGGGATGCAGATCGGAGCGCGCGATCAGCTCGACCGTCGGCGAGACGAGCGTCAGGTTCTCGGGCGGCAGGTTCTTGCCGAGGTCGAAGGCGCCGGCGGGAACGCCGATCTTCGTCAGGTAGCGGAAGCGGCCCACGTAGGCGTCGGCCTGCTTGAAGTCGAAGAAGCGGACACCCTCGCTGTGGAGCAGGTCGCGGACGTTGGCGAACGCGGCCGAGTCGCCCATGAGGAACGCAGCGTCGATCTCTTTCTTTTGCAGCGCCTCCTCGGCCGCCTTCCCCTCGAGGTTGACCAGCCGGGTCCCTTCCTTGCCGTCGATGCCGTTCGCCTTCAGCAGCGCGGTGGCGAGCACGTGGGTGCCGCTGCCTTCGCGGCCGGTCGAGACGCGCCTGCCGGAGAGCTCGGAGAGCCGGGTCATGGGCTTCGGCGCACGGTAGAAAAGATAGACGGGCGTGTAGAAGATGCTGCCGAGCGAGACGAGATCGCCCGTGTCCGCCTGGCCGGCGAGCCCGCCCTGGACGAACCCGATGTCGACCTGCGTCTTCGGATCGGCGAGGCGCTGCAGGTTCTCGAGCGAGCCCCGCGAGGGCAGGACCTTGAGCGTCACGCCCTGGCGCGCGAGGATCTTGCGGTAGCGCTCGGCGACCAGGGCGTAGCTGCTGCCTTCCGGGCCGCTGCTGATCGTGATCGTGTCGGGCGGCGCCGGGTGCACGAAGCGCGAGGCGATCCAGAGCGCGATTGCCAGCAGAACGACGAACGGCACGACCGTCATCGCCAGGTCGCGCCAGGAGATCCGCGTGATGTGAAAGACGGAAGCCAAGCCCGCGAGATTGTGTAAGTGGTGGAGGCGGCGGGAATCGAACCCGCGTCCGTAAGCGGTCCACAGTCAGGACTACATGCTTAGCCTGGTCGTTTGAGCTTCGCCTCGCGCCCGCCGGCCGGCAGGCTGGCGTTCGGCTAGCCGCTTCGACGGATCCTTCCGGCCAAGCGGCCAAACCGGAAAGAGGGGCTGATGTGAATGGCGCTGCACCTCCTTGCGGAGGCCTAGCCCATCAGCAGGCTAGTGCAGCGTCTCGCGGGTATTAGGCCGCGAGAGCAAAACGCTCGTCGTTGGCGTGTATAGATGTTCCAGATGGATTAACGAGGTCTTCTGGTCCTCGGCATGCCCTGCGCTGCTTCGCAACCCACGTCGAGACCAGGTCGCCCCCGGAATCGCGTTGAAGCCACTGCGATTATCCCACAGGTGGGGCGGCGGCCCCGATGTTTCAATCCCGAGCATAGGCCAATTGTCCTATGGACCCTCCCGTTCCGGATGAGCTATGCGCCGCCCATGATGACTCCATGCGCGCATACGACGGCACCGACCCACCCGCCAAGACGGCGCGGGCGTGGCCTCGGAGCGCCTGGCTCGCCGACCTCCGGCGTCTCTACCAGAGCTACGATGGCAGCACGCTCCGCCGGATCGCGCTCACCTCGACGGCGCCGGGCGCCCACGCCGTGACCGCGTTCCGCTTCGGGCACTGGCTCCTCGGCCAGCCGAAGCTGGTGAGGCTCGCGCTCGACCCGGTCTATCACGTGCTCGACACTGGGGTCCGCATTCTCTGGGGCATCGAGATCTCGCGGCACGCCGTAGTCGGTCCGGGGCTGATCATCGGCGGATCGCATTTCGGCGGCATCACGGTGTCGGGAAGGACCGTGCTCGGAAGGGACTGCACCATCTCGCAGCAGGTGACGATCGGAATGTCCGGGCAGGGGGACCGCGCCGGAGTGCCGATCATCGGGGATTGCGCCTACATCGGTCCCGGCGCGCGCGTCTTCGGCAAGATCGTCGTCGGCAACAACGTCAAGATCGGCGCCAACGCGGTCGTCTACAAGGACATCCCGGACCGGGCGATCGTCGTGCTCGATCCCGGGTTCCGCATCGTGTCGTACAAGGGAAACCGCGTCGGCACGTAGCTTCTCATTTCGTCGCGTCCCCGCCCTCGACCATCACCAGCTCGACCTCGCCGCCGCCGTTGCGGCGGAACGCGGACGCTTCCTGGTACTCCTTCGACTCCCAGCACTCGATGCCGCGCTCGAGCGTCGGGAACTCGATCACGACGAAGCGCTGGAATTTCTGCGGTCCCTCGAGGATCCGGTAGCGCCCGCCGCGCGCGAGGACCTTGCCGCCGAACTTGGCGATGATCCCGGGGACGCGGTCGGTGTACTTCTTGTACTCGACCGGGTTGTCGATGCGCGATCTTGCGACCCAGTAGGCGGGCATTTCGTTCTCCTTGGCGAAAAGCAGATCCTTCGCTGCGCTCAGGATGACAAGTGCGAGAGGACCTCGCGCGGGTGCGCGATCACCGC
>DATDMW010000368.1:0-2954 GCA_036518595.1 Burkholderiales bacterium | reverse complement strand
GTTGCGGCTCTGCACCTGGTCGTTCGGAACGTACAGCCCGAACTGCGACAGCAGGTTCGCGATCGACTGGCGCGTCGCGCGGCTGCGCGACGAATCGCCCGATCCGGCGAGGCCGGTGACGATGCCGTAGCCGACGAGCTGGTTCTCGCGCACGCCGTCGATGCGGCCGAGATCTTTGATGCGCACGCCGTCGCCCGGCTGCGCGCTCGCCGGCGCGGCGAGAACGGCGGCCAGCAGCGGCACGAGCGCCGCCTTCACAGGATCCCCAGCCACGAGAGGATGCGGGTCAGGATGCCGGGCCGCTGGTGCTCGCCCAGCACGCCGTCGCCCATGTAGCTGATCCTGGCGTCGGCGATACGCGTCGAGAGGATGGTGTTGTTGTCGGCGATGTCGATCGGCCGCACCTTGCCCTCGAGCCGGATCTCCTGCTTCTCGTCGTTCACGTCGATCAGCTGCTGGCCCTTGATGATCAGCAAGCCGTTCGCGTCGACACCTTGCACGACGACGGTGAACTGCGCGAGCAGCTTCCCGGTGCGCTGCGTCTTGCCGGTTCCGTTGAAATCATCGGAGAGCTGCGCGCCGGCCGCCTTGTTGATCGCCGGCGTCTTCAGCGAGAGGTTGAGCGAGCCGTCCTTCTTCGTCGTGGTGTCGGCGGTGCTCTGGGCGCTCGAATTCTCGTATACCTGGACGGTCAGCACGTCACCCGGGCGGTACGCGCGCCGGTCCGCGACGAGCGGCTGGTACTGCCCCGGCTGGTACAGGCTCTCTGCCGCTGCGGGGAGCGCGGCGTCGGCCGCGAGGACGGCCAGGACGACGGCGAGGCACGCACGAGTTGGCATCGGCTGTTCTCCTATCTCAGTGTGACCGCGAGCACGCCATCGTCGACGACCCGGGCCTGGTAGATCTCCCCGCTCCTCGGGTTGCGCACGCGCACCGTCGCGCCGACCCGCCCCTCCGAGAGCGCGACGCCGGGCGCCTCGATCAGGATCCCGCCCGTCTGGAGCCGGATCGTCACTTCCTGGTTGCGCGCGACCGCGGGAATAGGCGTCACGTCGCGCTCGAGCACGACCTGCCCGGGCTCGAGCGGCCGCTTCACGCGCAGGCGGCCCGCGTGCGCGGCGGTCGCGAGCGGGGCGCCGGGAAGCGCGGCGACATCGCGCAGCTCGAGCGCGAAGGCGCGCGGGTCGAACTCGGCGTCCGCCGGCACCGGGTCGGTGGCGACCAGGACCTTGCGCTTCGCCTCCACCCGGAACCACACCGCGACCGAGCTTCGGCGCGCGCCGTCGACCATGACGTCGACCCACACGCACATGCGCCGCGCGGGTGTCTCGCGCCCGCAGCCGCGCGTCTCGAGCGACACGCCGCCCGCAGGCAGCGGCGCCGCCTGGCGCCCCGGGAGCGGCTCGACGATTACCTGCTCGTGCGCAGGCGCGAGCGCGCGCTCCAGGTGCGCGCGCGCGGCCTCGACGACGGGATCGGCGCCGCGGGCACCCGTTGCGACGAGCGCAAGAAGCACGGCAATGGCGGGGACGGGGCGCAACACGATTCCCTCTATCGCCGCAGGTTGTTGGTGATGTTGAGCATGTCGTCCGAGGCCTGGATCACCTTCGCGTTCACCTGGTAGGCGCGCTGCGCGACGATCAGGTTGACGAGCTCGTCCGTCAGGTTGACGTTCGAGGCCTCGGTGAAGCCCTGCGCGATCGTGCCGAAGCCGTCGTCGCCAGGCCTGCCCTGGACCGGGTCGCCGGACTTGTCGGTCGCGGCATAGAGGTTGCTGCCGACCGGGTTCAGCCCGGCCGGGTTGATGAAGTTCACCAGCTCGAGCTGCCCGAGCGGGTCGGGATCGGTCTGGTTCGGCAGCGTCACGCTCACGTTGCCGTTCGCGTCGATCGTGACGTTCTTCGCGTCGGGCGGAATCTGGATGGCCGCCTTGAGCAGGTTGCCGTCGCTCGTGGTGAGCATGCCGTCCTTGTTGACCTGCAGCGTGCCGCTGCGGGTATAGCCCGAGGATCCGTCGGGCATCAGGACCTCGAGGAAACCGCTGCCACGGATGGCGACGTCGAGCGGATTGGCGGATTTCACGATCTCGCCGTCGGTGAAGATCTTGCCGGAGGTCGAGAGCGCGGTCCCGAGCCCGGTGGTCGCGAGCGGCTGTCCGCTCGCGTCGACCGCCCCGGTCCGCGACGCCTGCTGCATCAGGTCCTCGAACACCACGCGCGACTTCTTGTACGTCGGCGTGTTGACGTTGGCCAGGTTGTTGGAGATGGTGTCGACGTTGGTCTGCTGCGCCGCCATCCCGGTCGCTCCGATATACAGGGAATCGATCATCGTCTTCCTCCTTAGAATTCGCCGAGCTTGCTGAGCGCCTGCCCCAGCATGTCGTCGTAGGCCTGGATCACCTTCTGCCCCGACTCGAAGTGGCGCACGGTCTCGATCATCTTCACCATCTCCTGCGTCGAGTTGACGTTGGAGCCCTCGAGGAAGCCCTGGCGCACGTTCGCGTAGCCGTCGCTGCGCACGCTCGATCCGTCGCCCATCGCGTACAGGCCCGAGCCGACGTGCGTCAGGGTGTGCGGGTCGTTGAAGCGCACGATGCGCAGCCGGCCCGCCGGGCGGTCGCCTTCCTGGATGCGGCCCTGGCCGTCGATGGAGACCTGACCGGACTTCAGGACGACCTCGCCGCCGTCGCTCATCACCGGCGAGCCGGCGTCGTTGACGAGGCGCCCGACCCCGTCGAGCCGGAAATTTCCCTGGCGCGTGTAGCGCGGGCCCGCGTCGGTCTGGATCTCGAAGAAACCCTCGCCTTCGATCGCGACGTCGAGCGGGTTGTGCGTGGCGAGCAGCATGCCGGGCTTGAAGTCCTGCACGTGCTGGATCCGGCCGGGCGCCGATGTCGGCAGGCCGCCGCCGGCGGCGAGCACGTCCTGGAACGGAGCTGCGATCGCCATCTCGCG
>DATDMW010000367.1:0-7828 GCA_036518595.1 Burkholderiales bacterium | reverse complement strand
GAGCCCCGCCATCAGCACGACGGCCGGCGGCGTCACCGCGAGATCCAGCGCCGCGTTCTCCCCGCCCATCAGCGCCGCGAGCTCGCGGTGCACGACGCCGACGAGCGCCTGGCCCGGGGTCAGGCTGCCGACCACGTCCTGGCCGAGCGCCTTCTCGCGCACCCGGGCGATGAAGTCGCGCACCACCGGCAGCGCGACGTCGGCCTCGAGCAGCGCGACGCGCACCTCGCGCAGCGCCTCGGCGATGTTCGACTCGGTCAGGCGCGCCTCGCCGCGGATCGTCTTCACGACGCGCGACAGTCGCTGGGTGAGGTTCTCGAGCATGGAGCGGCCCTGCGTGGAACGGGTAAACTGGCGGGATGCCGTCCATTCTACTCTACGTCGCGACGACGACCCTGTACGCGGCGCTCGCGTTCCATTTCTGGCGGACGCGCTGGCGCGAGCCCGGGCCGGCGTCGATCGAGCCGTGGGAGCGGTGGGCGATCGTCGCGCCGCTCGCGCTCCACGCCTGGCTCGTCTACGAGGCGGTGCTCGCCGCGCCCGAGCTGCGCTTCGGCTTCGGCCAGGCGCTCTCGATGATGCTGTGGCTGACGGTGCTGCTCTACTGGATCGAGAGCCTGTTCCTGCGCCTGGAAGGCATGCAGCCGCTGGTGCTCGGCGTCGCGGCGGTGTGCGTGCCCCTGCCGCTGATCTTTCCCGGACTCTCAATCCACGCGCCGACCCAGTCGCTCGAGTTCCGGCTGCACCTCATGCTCGGCATGTCGGCATACAGCCTGTTCACCATCGCCGCGCTGCACGCGCTGCTCATGACGCTGCTCGAGCGGCGCCTGCACGGCGGCGCGCTGTCCGGCCCGTTCTCGGCGCTGCCGCCGCTCCTGACGATGGAGAGCCTGCTCTTCCGCATCATCTTCTTCGGCTTCGTCCTGCTCACGCTGACGCTCGCGAGCGGGTTCGTCTTCTCCGAGGAGCTGTTCGGTCGACCGGTGCGCTTCGAGCACAAGTCGGTGTTCGCGATCACCTCGTGGGTGATCTTCGCCGCGCTGCTCGCGGGGCGCCGGCTCTACGGCTGGCGCGGGCGCGTCGCGCTGCGCTGGACGCTCGCCGGCTTCCTGATGCTGCTGCTGGCCTACGTCGGCAGCCGCTTCGTGCTCGAGGTGATATTGCGGCGCGGCGGAGTCTGAGGCGCCGCGCCGCGGACCGCTGCGGTATACTGAAATCGTCTCCGTCATCTAGGCGCACGCCTTGGACGACATCCCCATAGCAGCGCAGCTCGCCGCGCTCGCTGTGCTGCTGGTCCTCTCCGCGTTCTTCTCCATCGCCGAAACGAGCATGATGGCGCTGAACCGCTATCGCCTGAAGGCGATGGTGCGCGCGGGACACCGCGGCGCGAAGGTCGTGGCCGAGCTGCTCGCGCAGATCGACCGGCTGCTCGGGGTGATCCTGCTCGGAAACACGCTGGTCGCCGCCGGCGCCGCCACGCTCGCCGCCCTGATCGCGCACACGCTGTTCGGCGACTACCGCTGGGTGCCCGCGGCGAGCGCGCTCGCGGTGACGTTCGCGCTGCTCGTCTTCTCCGAGATCACGCCCAAGGTGATCGGCGCCGCGTACGCCGAGCGCATCGCGCTCGCGGTCGGCTACGTGCTGAAGCCGATGCTCTGGGTGCTCTACCCCGTGGTCTGGCTCGTGAACCTGTTCGTGCGGCCGCTGCTGTTCGTGTTTCGCGTGAAGACGAGGGCCGCGCAGCCGCAGCGGCTCTCGATGGAGGATCTGCGACTGCTCGTGCTCGAGTCCGGGCAATACATGCCGCGCAAGCACCAGAGCATCGTGCTCAACCTCTTCGGCCTGGAGGCGATCACGGTCGAGGACGTGATGACGGCGCGGGCGCTCATCGAGGCGGTCGACCTCGACGCGCCGCTTGAAACCATCGTCGCGCAGCTCTCGACCGCGTATCACACGCGGCTCCCGGTGTATCGCGGCGAGCTCGGCAACATCGCCGGGGTCCTGCACCTGCGCAAGGTGCTGGGCCTGGCGCAGTCGGGCTCGCCCGACCGCGAAGGCCTCGAGCAGCTGCTCGAGCAGCCGTATTTCGTTCCGGCGTCGACCCCGGTGTTCGCGCAGCTACAGTACTTCCAGGAGAACCGGCAGCGCCTGGCCCTGGTGGTCGACGAGTACGGCGAGATCCAGGGCCTGGTGACGATGGAGGACATCATCGAGGAGTTCGTCGGCGAATTCACGACGACTGCGCCGATGAAATCGGCGAGCTACAAGTGGGACAAGGACGGCAGCGCGCTGGTCGAGGGTGCGAGCAGCCTGCGCGAGCTCAACCGCAAGCTCGGGCTCGCGCTCCCGCTCTCGGGTCCGAAGACGCTGAACGGCCTGATCCTCGAGCACCTGCGCGACATCCCCGAGGCCGGGGTCAGCGTGAAGATCGCCGGCGTGCCGATGGAGATCGTGCACACGCAGGACCGCGTGGTGCGCACGGTGCGCCTGTTCCGCCCGCGCGCGACGGAGGCCCTGGGCGCCTGAAGGAGGTGTTTCCGGAGCCTGATTGCGCATATTTCTCATGGATTTAGCGCAGGAAATTCAGGCTTTACAAAAAGCTCCGCGCGTTGCATCATCCAGCATCCTTTTTCCGGCTGATGGTCCCGCATGGCGGCCAACGTCCGCACGCTCGGCAGGAGCGGCCTCGCGAGGGCCCTCGTGCAGCACGGCAAGTTGCGCGACAGCGAGGTCGATGCGCTGATCTCCGACGCGAGCTCGGCAGGCGCCTCGTTCGTCGAGCAGCTCGTCGGCAGCCGCCGGATGAGCGCCATCGAGGTCGCCGAATTCGCCGCGGCGACCTTCGGCATGCCGCTGCTCGATCTCGCCGCAGCCGACACGGCGCGCTTCCCCGCCGGCGTGGTCGAAGGCAGGCTGGTGCAGAGCCGGCGCGTCCTGCCCTTGCACCGGCGCGGTAATCGCCTGTTCGTCGCGATCTCGGATCCGTCCAACACGCAGGCCCTCGACGACGTGAAGTTCCAGTCGAGCCTCGCGATCGAGCCGGTCGTGGTCGAGGACGACAAGCTCTCGGCTGCAATCAAGAAGTTCGTCGAGTCGACCGATACGTCCCTCAAGGGGATGATCGACGAGGACCTGGAGCTCGAGTTCTCGCACGAGGACGAGCAGGCGCCGCAGGAGGAACACAGCGAGGCCGACGACGCGCCCATCGTCAAGTTCATCCAGAAGGTGCTGATCGACGCGATCAGCGACGGCGCCTCCGACATCCATTTCGAGCCCTACGAGAAGCACTACCGCGTGCGCTTCCGCGTCGATGGCGTACTGCGCGACGTGTCGCAGCCGCCCCTCGCGCTCAAGGACCGTATCGCCTCGCGCATCAAGGTGATCTCGCGGCTGGACATCTCCGAGAAGCGCGTGCCGCAGGACGGCCGCATGAAGCTCGTGCTCGCGAAAGGGCGCGCGATCGACTTCCGCGTGAGCACGCTGCCCGTGCTGCACGGCGAGAAGATCGTCATGCGCATCCTCGATCCCACCATGGCGGCGATCGGCATCGACGCGCTCGGTTACGAGCCGGAGCAGAAGCAGGCGCTGCTCGACGCGATACGCCGCCCCTACGGCATGATCCTCGTGACCGGCCCGACCGGGAGCGGCAAGACGGTGTCGCTGTACACCTGCCTCAACCTGCTCAACGAGCCGGGGGTCAACATCTCGACCGCCGAGGATCCCGCCGAGATCATGCTGCCCGGGATCAACCAGGTGAACGTGCACGAGAAGGCGGGACTGACGTTCGCGGTCGCCCTCAAGGCCTTCCTGCGCCAGGACCCCGATGTGATCATGGTGGGCGAGGTGCGCGACCTGGAGACGGCGGAGATCGCCGTCAAGGCCGCGCAGACCGGCCATCTCGTGCTGTCGACGGTGCACACGAACGACGCGCCGACGACGCTCACGCGCCTGCTGAACATGGGTGTCGCGCCGTTCAACATTGCCTCGAGCGTGATACTTATTACCGCGCAGCGTCTGGTGCGCCGCTTGTGCACGTGCAAGGCGCCGGTTACCATCCCGCGGGAAGCGCTCGAGAGCGCCGGATTCGCGGGAGAAGAGCTCGAAGGCAGCTGGCAGGCGTATCGCGCGGTCGGGTGCGAGCGCTGCAAGGGAACGGGCTACCGCGGCCGTGTCGGCGTGTACCAGGTGATGCCGATCTCCGAGGAGATCAACCGGATCATCATGCGCGGCGGCAATGCCATCGACATCGCGGACCAGGCCCGGCGCGAGGGCGTGCGGGATCTGCGCCAGTCGGGTCTTCTCAAGGTCAAACAAGGGCTGACGTCCATCGAGGAAGTGATGGCGTCGACCAACGAATGAAGTAGTCAGGGAGAAGCGTCATGGCAACTGCTGCTGCGGCGAAGCTGAAGGTCAAGGAGCTCCAGTTCGCCTGGGAAGGCAAGGACCGTCACGGCAAGGTCGTGAAAGGCGAGATGCGCGCCGCAGGCGATCACGTGGTGAACGCCCAGCTGCGACGCCAGGGCATCGCCGTCACCAAGATCAGGCGGCTGCGCGCGCGCTCCGGCGGGAAGGTCAAGGAGAAGGACATCACGCTGTTCACCCGCCAGATGGCCACCATGATGAAGGCAGGCGTGCCGCTCCTGCAGGCCTTCGACATCGTCGGCAAGGGTCACTCCAACCCGGCCGTGGCGCGCCTGCTCCTCGAGCTGAAGACGGAGGTCGAGACGGGCTCCTCGCTCGCCGCCGCGTTCCGCAAGTACCCCCTGTACTTCGACGCCCTGTTCTGCAACCTGATCGCGGCCGGCGAGGCGGCCGGTATCCTGGAGACGCTGCTCGACCGGCTGGCGACCTACAAGGAGAAGATCCTCGCGATCAAGGCGAAGATCAAGTCCGCCATGTTCTACCCGACCGCCATCATCGTCGTGGCGTTCGTCATCACGGCGGTGATCATGATCTTCGTGATCCCGGCGTTCAAGCAGGTGTTCACGAGCTTCGGCGCCGATCTTCCGGCGCCCACGCTGTTCGTGATGGGGGTCTCGGACGCCTTCGTGAAGTACTGGTACCTCATCTTCGGCGCCGTCATCGGCGGCGTGTGGGGGCTGCTCGCGCTCTGGAAGCGCTCGATCCCGGTGCAGATCTTCATGGACCGGGTAATGCTCCGCCTGCCCGTCTTCGGCGACCTGGTGAAGAAGTCGACCATCGCCCGCTGGACACGCACGCTGTCCACGATGTTCGCGGCCGGGGTTCCGCTCGTCGAGGCGCTCGACTCGGTCGGAGGGGCGTCGGGCAACTACGTCTACGTCATGGCTACGAAGGAGATCCAGCAGAAGGTGAGCACCGGCTCGAGCCTCACCGTTGCCATGCAGGAGGCGAACGTTTTCCCTGCCATGGTCATCCAGATGGTCTCCATCGGCGAGGAGTCGGGCGCGCTGGACAACATGCTCGGGAAGGTCGCCGACTTCTTCGAGGCGGAGGTGGACGAGGCGGTGAAGGCCCTGTCGAGCCTCATGGAGCCGATGATCATGGTGGTGCTCGGCGTGCTGATCGGCGGCATGGTGATCGCGATGTATCTGCCGATATTCAAGATCGGCCAGGCCGTCTGACGCCGCGACGCGCCGCCGTTTCCCCGAAAGAGGGTTGCGGGTGTACCGTAACCCTTTTTTCTTCCCGCCGATGAGCGCCTCGATCAGCCTCTTCTCGCACCCTGCGGTGTTCCCGTGGGTGGCCGCGGTGCTCGGCCTCGCCGTGGGAAGCTTCCTCAACGTGGTCATCCACCGTCTGCCGAAGATGATGGAGCGCGACTGGGAAGCCCAATGCGCCGAGCTCGCACAGAACAAGGCCGCCGGCGCCGGCGCGCCCGCCCACGCTCCGCCGGTGCCCGGAGCCGAGGTTCTGGCGCCGTACAACCTCTTCGTGCCGCGCTCGGCCTGCCCGGCGTGCGGACATCGCATCGGCGCCCTGGAAAACGTCCCGCTCGTCTCGTACGCGGTCCTTCGCGGCCGCTGCTCGAAGTGCGGCACGCGCATCAGCGCGCGCTACCCGCTGGTCGAGCTGCTTGCGGCGGCGGGCGCAGGATATTGCGCCGTCCGCCTGGGCTTCGGCCTCGCGGCCTTCGCGGCGATGATCTATGTCTGGTGCCTGATCGCGGCGAGCTTCATCGACTTCGATACCCAGCTGCTGCCCGATGCGATCACGCTCCCGCTCGTCTGGCTCGGGTTGCTCGTCAACATCCCCGGAACGTTCACCGACCTGCCGTCGGCGGTGATCGGCGCCACGGCCGGCTATCTCTCGCTCTGGAGCGTGTACTGGATCTTCAAGCTCCTCACGGGCAAGGAAGGCATGGGGTTCGGCGACTTCAAGCTCCTCGCCGCGATCGGCGCCTGGTGCGGCTGGCAGATGCTGCCGCTGGTGATCCTCATGTCGTCGGTGATCGGCGCCGCGGTCGGCATGGTGCTCATCGTGCTGTCGCGCCTCGGTCGGAACGTCCCCATCCCGTTCGGGCCCTATCTCGCCGCTGCCGGTGTGGTGGCGCTGTTCTGGGGGCCGCAGGTCACGCGGCACTACCTCAACCAGTTCCTGTGAGCCGCTACGTCGTCGGCCTGACGGGCGGGATCGGCAGCGGAAAGAGCGAGGTGGCCCGGTTGTTCGCCGAGCGAGGCGCCGAGGTCGTCGACACGGATGTCATCGCGCACGAGCTCACCGCCGCAGGCGGGGCCGCCATCGGGCCCATCCGCGCCGCCTTCGGCGCGGACGTGATCGGATCGGACGGGGCGCTCGATCGCGCCGCGATGCGACGCCTCGCGTTCTCGGACCCCGCGGCGCGCGGCACGCTCGAATCCATCCTGCATCCCCTGATCCGACGCGAGAGCGACGCGCGGATCGCCCGCGGGACGGGTCCGTACGTCGTGCTGGTGGTGCCGCTCCTGGTGGAGGCGGGCGTCGACCGGCGGCGCTATCAGCGCGTGCTGGTCGTCGACGCCCCGGAAGCGGAGCAGGTCGCCCGCGTGGCGGCGCGCAATCGGCTGGAGCCGACCGAGGTGCACGCCATCATGGCGGCGCAGGCGGCGCGCGCCGAGCGACTGTCGCACGCGGACGACGTCATCGACAACAGCGGCCCCATCCGCGCCCTCGAGCCGCAGGTCGATCGCCTGCACGCTCTCTATCTCGCCCAGGCGCGGCAAATCGGCGCGGCGCGGTAGTCTCCGGTTGTCAATCCCGGGGGAATCGGGGAGAATTTCCCGAGGCTCCGGACAGGTTCAGCCTCGGCCGAGACAGTGATCACATACGAGTATCCTCTCAACGAGCGCATCCGCACGCTGCTGCGACTGGAGGATCTGTTCGAGCGCGGCAAGTATTTCGCGGAGCGCCCCGAGCCGCTCGAGCACCACGCCGCCCTGCTGACCCTGTTCGAGATCCTCGAAGTGGCAGGCCGCGCCGATCTGAAATCGGACCTCATCCAGGAGCTCGAGCGTCAGAAGCAGATGCTCGTCTCGTTCCGCAACAACCCGCAGATCGCGGAAGACGTGCTGAATCAGCTCATCCGCGACATCGAGCGCACGAGCCAGGCGCTGCTCGGCATGACGGGGAAGATCGGCCAGTACCTGCGCGAGAACGAGTGGCTCATGTCGATCAAGCAGCGCACGGCCATCCCGGGCGGCGCGTGCGAGTTCGATCTGCCCTCCTACCACTACTGGCTGCATCGGCCCGCCGGGGAAAGGATCGGCCAGCTCGCCGCCTGGACGAGCCCGCTCTACCCCT
The DNA here is from genome assembly GCA_036518595.1 of Burkholderiales bacterium. Taxonomy (GTDB): domain Bacteria; phylum Pseudomonadota; class Gammaproteobacteria; order Burkholderiales; family SG8-39; genus VBDM01. The sequence continues at coordinate 70 of DATDMW010000367.1, read as the reverse complement.
TGCGGGACGGCTCGGCGATCATCCTGCGCATCCTGCGCGAGTCGGGCAAGCCGCAAAGCCTGTCGGCGCC
>DATDMW010000366.1:0-2967 GCA_036518595.1 Burkholderiales bacterium | reverse complement strand
TCCTCGAGGCGATCGGCTGGACGCCGCCGAAGGTCGCGGGCTCGGCGCTGGTTCACGGGCACTGCCACCAGAAGTCGGTCCTCGGGATGGGCGCCGAGACCGCGCTCCTGCGCAGGACGGGGCTCGCGCTCGCGCTGCCCGACACCGGGTGCTGCGGCATGGCGGGCGCGTTCGGCTACGACGAGCGCCACTACGCGGTGTCGCAAAAGATCGGCGAGCTCGCGGTCTACCCGGCGGTGCGCGCGGCGCCCGCGGAGTCGCGCATCGTCGCGAACGGGTTCGCGTGCCGCGAGCAGATCCGCCAGGGGACGGGGCGCGCGGCGATGCACTCGGCCGAGCTGCTCGCGGCCGCGGTGCGGGGCGAGGCGTGAACCGCGACCGGCGCCTGGTCTTCGCCGCGAGCTTCATGCGCGCGGTCGCGAACGGGCTGATCGGCGTCGTGGCCGGGATCTATCTCGCCGAGCTCGGCTTCGATCCGGCGGCCTGGGGCGTGATCCTCGGCACCGGCGTCGCCGGCACCGCCGTCGGCGCGGCGGGCGTGATGTTCTGGGGCGACCGCATCGGGCGCAAGCGCTGGCTGATCGGGCTGGGGATCCTCGCCGCGGCGGGCGGCCTCGTGTTCGCGTTCTCGTCGCAGATGGTCGTGCTCGGCACGGCGGCCTTCCTGGGCATGCTGAACTCGCTCGGCAAGGACCGCGCGGCGGCGCTCGCGATCGAGCAGGCGATCCTGCCGTCGACGGGGGCGGAGAGCGACCGCACGCGCGCCTTCGCCTGGTACAACGTGATCCAGGACGTCGGTCACGCGCTCGGCGCGGGGCTCGCGGTGCTGCCGACCGCGCTGCGCGATTTCGCGCACGTCGACGCGCTCGGGTCGCTGCGCGCGGCGGTGATCGTCTACGCGCTCCTGTACGCCGTGACCGCGGTGCTGTACCTGTACCTGTCGCACGCCGCCGAGGCGCCGACCGCCGCGATCCGCGTCGACGTCGCGCCGCAGAGCAAGTCGATCCTGTGGAAGATGTCGTTCCTGTTCGCGCTCGACAGCTTCGCCGGCGGCTTCCAGGGGAGCGCGCTGTTCGCGTACTTCTTCCACGCGCAGTTCGGCGCGTCGGAGGCGACCATCGGGCTGATCTTCGTCGGCGCGCGCATCATGAACGCGTTCTCGCACCTCGGCGCCGCCTGGCTCGCCGAGCGCATCGGCCTCGTCAACACCATGGTGTTCACGCACACCCCGTCGTCGATCCTCACGTTCACGATCCCGTTCACCGGCAGCTTCGAGATCGCGACGATCCTGTTCCTGCTGCGCGAGGGCCTCTCGGAGATGGACGTGCCGACGCGCCAGAGCTACCTCATGGCCGTCGTGCGCCCCGAGGAGCGCACCTTCGCCGGCGGCGTCACCAACCTCGCGCGCATGATCGCGCGCGCCGTCGCGCCCATGTTCGCCGGCACCGCGATGCAGACGCTCGCGCTCGGCGCGCCCATCATGGCGGCCGCGGCGATGAAGGTCGTCTACGACGCGCTGCTCTACGTCGCGTTCCGGAAGGTGAAGCCGCCGGAGGAGCGTTGACGGCGCCGGCGGTAGAATCGCCTTCGTGGTGAAGATCAGCATCCTCTATCCCAACCGGCCCGGCTCGCGCTTCGACCTGCGTTACTACGTCGAGAAGCACATGCCGATGTCGATCGGGCTGCTGGCGACGCACCCGGGATTCCGCGGCGTCTCGGTCGAGCGCGGCGCGACCGGCGTGCCGCCGGGCACCGCGCCTGCGTACGTCGCGATGTGCCATTTCGAGTTCGACTCCGCGGAGGCGTTTCTCGACGCGTTCATGCCGCACGCGCAGACGCTCCAGGGCGACATCGCCAACTACACCGACGTCGAGCCGGTGATCCAGTTCAACGAAGTGCTCATCTCGAAACAGGCAGGAGAGAAGCGATGATCGTGACGGTGTTCCGCTCCCGCGTAAGACCCGAAGCCCAGGAGGAGTACGCGCGCTGGGCCGCGCGCATGAGCGGGCTCGCGGTGAAGATGCCCGGCTACGTCTCGCACAAGGGGTTCACCGCGCCCGACGGCGAGCGCGTGACCATCGTCGAGTTCGAGAGCGAGGAGGCTCAGCGCGCCTGGGCCGTGCACGCGGAGCATGTCGAGGCGAAAAAGAAGGGCCGCAGCGACTTCTACCTCGAGTACCGGGTTCAGGTCTGCACCGTCGTCCGCGACACGGGGTTCAGGAAGAAGTAGCCGCTGCACGAGAACGCCGGCGCGCGTACGCGGGTCTATCCTGAAATTCTTTCCATCGGAGGAATCTCCAATGGGCCAGCCCGTCAAGACCCGCCCCATCCTCAACGTCGCGGACGTCGAGCTCATGCCCCGGCCCCCGCAGTTCGCGCCGAAAGGCGAGGCCGCCGAGCGCTACGAGGCGCGCGTCGGCTTCATCGGCAAGCCGCGGCGCCTCGCATTCATCGGCCACCAGGGCAAGGGCGGCGATTACTGGGAAGGCGAGTAGCGCCCGGCAGTTATTGCCGGCCTCCTGCACCTTTTACGAGGATCCGGGCCGCGGCGCGGTCGCTTCGGCGCATCGCTCCGCGCGTTTTCGCGAACAATCGCGGGTCCGCCGCCACGATCGTTTCCGCGCAAGACCTGCTCCAGGGGATTCGCGTTCCGGGTCCGTTACTTGCATCGCGAAGCGGTTGAGCACAACGCACCGGAGACAAGCAATGGCTACCATCGTCCACGAAGGCATCGAGCGCCGGACCTATCCGCGCCGGGCCAATGACCGCACCACCATGGCGCTGCGCGACAACGTCGGCAGCGCGCCCGTCGCGGTGAGCGACACCGACGGCATGCGCGTGTCCTGGGGCGGCATCTGGGGCGGCGTGCTGGTCGGCATGGGCATCCTGGTGCTGCTGACGGCGCTCGGGCTCGCGATCGGCGCGACCGCGGTCGACCCGACCGACACCGAGGCGCAGAAGATCGGC
>DATDMW010000365.1:0-7870 GCA_036518595.1 Burkholderiales bacterium | reverse complement strand
CGCCGCGATCGCGCGCGCGCACGCATGCCGCACGGCCATCCCCGCGGGCGAGGCCGCCCTCATCGACGACTGGGACGAGCAGGCGCTCGTGCTCGCCTTCGCCGACCAGCGCGCCGAGCGCTTCGCCTACGACGAGGTGTTCCACCCGGGCGACGTGCTGCGCATGGGCGGCCTCGACTGGAACGTGCTCGCGGCGCCCGGGCACGATCCGCACGCCGTGATGTTCCATGCGCCCGAGGCGCGCGTGCTCGTCTCGGGCGACGCGCTCTGGGAGAACGGCTTCGGCGTGGTGTTCCCGCGGCTGTTCGGACGGGAGCATGCCCTCGCCGAGACCCGCGCCACGCTCGAGACCATCGCCATGCTCGACGTCGACACCGTCATCCCGGGCCACGGCGGCGCGTTCGGCGAGGTCGACGCGGCGGTCGAGCGCGCGCTCGGGCGCGTCGCCTATTACGAGGGCGACCTGGCGCGACTCGCGCGGCACTGCGTCAAGGTGCTGCTCGCATTCGCGCTCCTGGAGAAGCGCGCCATGGCGCTCGACGAGCTTCCAGCCTACGTCGAGCGCGTGCCGGTCTACCGCGAGATCAATCGCCGCCACCTCGGCATGGCGCCCGGCGCGCTCGCCGAATGGCTCGTATCGGAGCTGGAGCGGGCGGGCGCGGCCCGGCGGGCCGGCGGCGTTCTCCGCTCGGCTTCAGGCTGAGGCCGAAGGAATGGATTAATCTCCGATCGTGCCGGGTTTACCCCGGAGCAGCTTCCCAGCCCACCCCCCAAGGAGAGAGACCCATGAGCATCCGCATCATCCCGGCCGTCGCCGCGTCCATCGCGCTCGTCGCCATCGCGGCGCCGGCGCAGGCCCAGAAGGCCGACAAGAACATGAGCTTCTTCGTCACCAGCGTCGGCTCCGGCAAGGGCGCCGACCTCGGCGGCCTGAAAGGCGCCGACAAGCACTGCGCCGACCTCGCCAAGGCGGCCGGCTCCAGCAAGAAGACCTGGCACGCCTACCTGAGCGACAGCGCGACCGGCGGCCAGAAGGCGGTCAACGCCCGCGACCGCATCGGCAAGGGCCCCTGGATGAACGCCAAGGGCGTCGTCGTCGCGAAGAGCGTCGACGACCTGCACAGCCCGAACAACAACCTGACCAAGCAGACGGCGCTCGACGAGAAGGGCGAGGTCGTGAACGGCCGCGGCGACAAGCCGAACCGCCACGACATGCTGACGGGCTCCTCGCCCGACGGCCGCGCGCTCCCGGGCGACAGCGACGCGACGTGCGGCAACTGGACCAAGAGCGGAGCCGACGGCGCGGCCATGCTCGGCCACCACGACCGCCAGGGCCTGAAGGACGACGACGTCTCGAAGTCCTGGAACTCGTCGCACCTGACGCGCGGCGGGTGCAGCCAGGAAGCGCTCAAGAGCACGGGCGGCGACGGGCTGTACTACTGCTTCGCGAGCCGGTAAGGCCCCTTTTGCGGGAAGGCCCGGGCGCCGGGCCTTTTCTTTTCGGGTGCCGCTCAGTTCCTGCGCGGCAGCGGCACGATCATCGAGGTCCGGCGCTGGTACTCCTGGTACGCGACACCGTGGAATCGCACGAGATCTCGCTCTTCCAGCTGCAAGGCGATCAGAATGTACGCGGTTGTCGCGAGCGAGAACAACAGGTGTCCCGCGCTCATGTGCGGCGTCGCCCAGAATGCCAAGATGAAGCCGAGCATGATGGGATGGCGCACGATGCGATACAGGAACGGCGTCTTGAAGCCGAGCGGCGTGTACGCCTCGCGTTTCAGGTTCAGATAAACCTGGCGCAGCCCGAACAGATCGAAATGGTTGATGAGGAACGTGCCCACGAGCACGATCGCCCAGCCCAGCCAGTACAGCGCCCACAGCACAGTGCGCGCCGCTGGGCTCTCGACATCCCAGACGGTCGCCACCAACGGACGCCACTGCCAGAACAGAAGAATCAGAGCGAGGCTGGACAACAACACATAAGTGCTGCGCTCGACCGGCCGAGGCACGAAGCGCGTCCACCAGGCCTTGAAGCCCGGCCGTGCCATGACGCTGTGCTGGATCGCGAAGATTCCGAGCAGGACCACGTCGATGACCAGCGCTTCGGCCAGCGTTCCGGGCGTCCCGGAATCGAGGTTCTTGGGCACCAAGATGTCCCCGACGAAGCCGATCGCGTAGAGAAACGTGACGAGGAACAGGGCGTAGCAGGCGAGGCCGTATAACAACGCAAGGATCCCTCCCATAACTCCTCCCGCGTGGTGACTGGCTGACGAATCTGCGCCGACCCGGGGGTTATACGCCTGGTCCGCCGATCTTGTCCAGCGCGCGTGCCGGGCTACGACCTGCCGAGGGCGATCAGCACGCCGGACACGAGCGCCAGCACCGCCATCGCGGTGTTCATGCCGTGGAAGCTCAAGTGCAGGAGCGGGATCAGCCCCGTGACGATGAGCCACAGGGCGAGCAGCAGCATTCCGAGCGTTCTCGCGATCTTCATATCTCTCCCCTCGAGTTCGATTACGCGCGCCGGCGCGCCTTGAAGGTGCCGATCTGCCTTCCGCCGCCGACGATACGCCCTTCGATGGTATCGCCGGACGCCCGCCCCTGGAGCTCGACCGGTTCGGACCCGTAAGCGCCCGCGGGAAGCATGAGCCGCACGTCGGCGCCGCGCAGGCGGACGTCGCCCAGCGCAGCCTCGCCGCCGGCGCCGTGCACCGACCCGGACAGCTTCTGGAACTTCTGCGCGAGCGAGAGCAGGATGCGCTTTCCGCCGGCATCGACGTCCCAATCGCCCTCGACCCTCGCCGGTACGATCCACAGGTAGACCATGCTCTCCTTGCGCAAGCCCACGCTCTTGTCGGGCGCGGGCACCTTGGCCTCGGCGTCGGGCTGCCAGTCGCGCATGCCGTAGTCGTGCGAGACGACGCGCGTGCCGGGTCGCAGCTCGGAGAGGATCTTCGGCCGCAACGCCAGGTTGACGTCGGGGAGCAGGTAGAGCGTAAGCACGTCGGCGTCGTGGAAGTCGGTGTCGAACAGGTCCTGCTTCAGGAACTTCACGCGGTCGGCGACGCCGGCCTGCTCGGCCGCCTGGTTCGACCGGGACACGAGCCGCGGATCGATGTCGACGCCGAAGCCGTGCGCGCCGTATTCTTTGGCCGCCGTGATGACGAGGCGACCGTCGCCCGAGCCGAGGTCGATCAGCTTCTCGCCGGATCTGACCGCCGCCATGCTGAGCATGCGCTCGACGACGACCTGCGGCGTCGGCACGTACGGCGTGTCCATCTCCTTGAACGGCTGCTGCGCGAACGCGCCGGAGGCGACGAGCGCGAGCACCGCAACGATGTTCTTCACCACCTAGATCACTCCTTCCCTTCTCAGCGCCTCGATGTCGGACGCGGCGTAGCCCGCCTCACGCAGCACCTCGGCAGTGTGCTCGCCGGTTGCCGGCGCCGGGCTTCCGGGATCGAACTCGAATTCCGACATCTTCACCGGCAGCGCGAAGCCCTCGGGCTCCGCGTCGCCGACGATCATCCCGCGAGCGCGCAGCTGCGGGTCGGCGAGCGCCTCGTGCATCTCGAGCACCGGGCTCACGCAACAGTCCTCCGCCGCGAACACCGCCGTCCACTCGGCCTGCGTGCGCGCCGCGAACGCGGCCGCGAGCTTCTCCTTCGCCGCGCGCGCCGGCTCGCCGTAGACGACGTGGCTCGCCTTGAGCTCGGGGCAGCGCAGTATATCGCAGAGGCGCTCCCAGAATTTCCGCTCGAGCGCGCCGACCGCCATCCAGCGGCCGTCGCGCGTGCGGTAGCGGTTGTAGCAGGCGAGCCCGCCCGAGAGCATGCCGGTTCCGCGCGGCGGCGTCGCGCCGTGCTCGAGCACGCCGAGCAGCGGGAGGATCGCGTGCGCGAGCACCGCGTCGGTCATCGCGACGTCGACGAAGCGGCCGCGCCCCGTCGCGCGCGCGTCGAGGAGCGCCGCGAGGACGCCCATCGCCGGGACGAGCGCGCCGCCGAGCAGGTCGGCGATCTGGAAGTTCGGCACCACCGGCGGCCCGTCCTCGGCGCCGATCTCGTTGCCGACGCCGGCGTAGCCCATGTAGTTGATGTCGTGACCGGCCCGGTCGCGGTACGGGCCGTCCTGGCCATAGCCCGTGATGGCGCACACGACGATGCGCGGATTGCGCGCGGCGAGCGCGTCGTGGCCGAGGCCGAGCTTCGCCATCACGCCCGGCCGGAAGCTCTCGATCACGACGTCGGCGCGCTCGGCGAGGCGCAGGAACACGTCGCGACCGCGCGGGTGCTTGAGGTCGAGGCGCATGGCGCGCTTGTTGCGGTTGAGCACGCGGAAAAAATCGGACATCCCGGGAGTCCCGTGTCCCATCGCGCGCGCATAGTCGCCCGCGCCCGTGTCCTCGATCTTGACGACGTCGGCGCCGAGGTCGGCGAGGTGCAGCGTCGCCATCGGGCCCGGGAGCAGCCGCGTCAGATCGAGAACGCGCACGCCCGCGAGCGGCTTCGGCCGGGTCGGACCCGCGGCTTCAGTCATACTTCTTCGCGTCCTCGATCACCTTGCCGTCGTTCGGCAGCTCGCCGGGCGCGCGCAGCGCGACCTCGCCGCGCAGCCGCATGACCTCGCGCACGCTCTCGGCGATCGCGCGCTCGAGGCCCTCGCGCGGTGCGCGCACCTCGCAATGCAGCGTCATGCGGTCCGCGCCGCCGGGGTTGTCGACCACCAGGCGCGCTCGTGCGATCTCGGGATGGCGCTTGGCGACCTCCGCGACCTGGGAAGGATGCACGAACATGCCCTTCACCTTGGTCGTCTGGTCCGCGCGCCCCAGCCAGCCGCGGATGCGCGCGTTGGTGCGGCCGCAAGGGCTCGCCCCCGGCATCACCGCGGAGAGATCGCCGGTGCCGAAGCGGATCAGCGGATAGTCAGCGTTGAAGCTCGTGATCACCACTTCGCCGACCTCGCCCTCGGGCACCGGGTCGCCGGTGCCGGGACGCACGATCTCGAGGATCAGCGCCTCGTCCAGGATCATGCCCTCCATCGCCTCGGACTCGTAGGCGATCAGGCCCAGGTCCGCCGAGGCGTAGCACTGGCGCACGCGGATGCCGCGCCCGGCCATCGCGGTCCGCAGTGCCGGCGGCAGGTACTCGGCCGCGACCTCGGCCTTCACGAGGGCGCGTATGTCGGCTTTCAGCTCGTCGGCCTTCTCGACGATCAGCTTGAGGAACGACGGTGTGCCGACGTAAGCGTTTGCGCGCAAGGAGGCGATCGCGGCGACCTGCGCCTCGGTCCGCCCGCCGCCGGTCGGCGCCACGGTGCAGCCGAGCGCGGCCGCGCCCGACTCCATCATCGAGCCCGCGGGCGTGAAGTGATAGGCGAACGTGTTCACCGCGACGTCGCCGGCGCGGAAGCCCGCCGCGTGGAGCGCGCGCGCCGTGCGCCACCAGTCGCGTCCCTCGCACTCCGGGTCGTGGATCGGCCCGGGCGAGACGTAGAGCTTCGCGACGCGGCGCGACGCGGCGAGCCCGCCGAGAGGCGGGTCGGCCTGCTGCAGCGCGGTCAGGTCGGACTTGCGCGTCACCGGCAGCCGCGCGAGCGCAGCGCGGCTGGTCACCTGCGCGGGCTCGACCCCGGCGAGGATGCGGGCCCAGCCCGGCGCGTTCTTCTTCGCGTGCGCGAGATGCGCGGGCAGCGCCTGCATCAGCGCGCGCTCGCGCGCCTCCGGATCGCGCGTCTCGAGCGCGTCGTAATGATCAGGCATCGCGCGCCGGCGCCTGCGTCCGCGCTAGCGCGGCGATCACCTCGTCGAGCGAGGGATCGCGCCCCGAGTCCTTGAAGCGCTCCAGCGCGCGGTACACGTCGGCCGCCGCGAGCCCGAACCCTTCCGGCAGGCCCGCGGCGCGGAACGCGCGGCCGATCTCCTCCATCTCGCCGATCCAGCGCCAGGCCTTGCGCGCCTGGACCGTGACGACCTCCGAGCGCTTCGGCGCCTCGGGCTGCGAGCGGCCCCATTCCTCGAGCAGCGCGCCCTCCACGCCCTCGTGGCGCGCGAGCGCGCGGATCGCGGCGAGCAGCGCGGTCGCGCCCTTGGTCCACGCCGCGTAGCAGGCCTTGAGCGCGGACGCAGCGCCGGCCGGCGCGTCGAGCGCGTGCGCCTCGAGCGCGGTGCCCGCGAACATCGCCGCGACGTCGGCCGCCGGCCCGCCCGAGAGGAACAGGCGCGTCTTCCCGGGCTGCGCGGGCGGCGGCCCGATGATGCCGCCGTCGACGAAGCCCGCGCCCGCCGCCTGGACCACCGCGCATACCTTGCGCGCGGTCTCGGGGGCGATGGCGTTGCAGTCGACGAACACGCCGCGGTAGTGCGTGGCCGCGACCGCGCGCGCGAGCGCGGTGGCCCCATGGGGCGGGCACACCGAGAGCGCGAGGTCGGCGCCCTCGAGCGCGCGCGCGAGCGTGCCGCGGTCCTCGAACGCCGCGGCGCGCCTGCGCGTCGCGTCGCTGCGCCGCTCGGAGGCCCAGACGACGCGGTGACCCGCGTCTTTCAGGCACGCCCCGACCGCGGCGCCCATCTCGCCGGGATGCAGCAGCGCGACGGTCTTCGCGGACACGGCAGCCTCGCCGATCAGATGCCGAGCGCCGCCATCTGCTTCTCCGGATAGCGCGTGCCGGCAGCCGCGCCGGGCGGGAACGCCTTCGCGAGCTCCGCGTTCTCGGCCGGCGACAGCGCCACGTCGACGGCCGCCGCGTTCTGCTCCATGTACTTCACGTGCTTGGTCCCGGGAATGGGCACCAGGTCCTGGCCCTGCGCGAGCACCCACGCGAGCGCCACCTGCGCGGGGGTCACGCGGTGCGCCTGCGCGATGCGCTCGATGGGGGCGAGGAGCGCGACGTTGCGCTTCAGGTTGTCCGGATTGAAGCGCGGATGGTCGCGGCGCCGGTCCTGCTCGACGAGCGCGTCGGGACTCTTGATCGTGGCGGTGAGGAAGCCCCGCCCGAGCGGCGAATACGCCATGTAGGCGATGCCGAGCTCGCGGCACGCGGGGATCAGCTCGCGCTCGGGGTCGCGGCTCCAAAGCGAGTACTCGGTCTCGAGCGAGGCGAGCGGGTGCACCTTGTGCGCGCGCCGGACGGTCTGCGCGCCCGCCTCCGACAGGCCGATGTGCCGCACCTTGCCCTGCTCGACCAGCTTCTTCATCGCCCCGACGGTGTCCTCGATCGGGACCTTGGGATCCATGCGGTGCATGGCGTAGAGGTCGATGACGTCGGTGCCGAGACGCCGCAGCGAATCCTCGCACGCCGAGCGCACGTAGTCGGGGTGGCCGGCCGACTGCCCCTCGGGCGGCTTGAAGCCCGAGAGCGCGAGATTGCCGAACTTGGTGCCGATGATCGCGCGGTCGCGCCTGCCCTTCAGCGCGCGGCCGATCAGCTCCTCGTTCTTGCCCGCCGCGTATGCGTCGGAGCTGACGATGAAGTTGACCCCCAGGTCGAGCGCGCGGTGGATGGTCGCGATCGCATCGGCCTCGTTCGGCACGCCGTAGACACCGGTCATGCCCATGCAGCCGAGCCCGATCGCGGACACGGTCGGGCCGTTCTTTCCGAGCTTGCGTGATTTCATTTGGCTCCTCGTTTTACTGCTTGAACTGATCGACGCCCTTTTCGACGGCGGCGGCGATGGTGTCCATCAGGATCTTCTCCGCGCCGGCGAAGCTGTGCTCCGAGAACGGTCCGCACGCCGGGCCCTTCGCGCCGCTCGACTCCTGGATGAGGACGAACGGGATGTTGTAGCGCTTGGCGACGCTCTGCACTGTCGAGGGGGCCGTGCCCTGGCAGGGGTCGTTGCGCTGGCTGATGAAGAGCTGCGGCACCTTGG
>DATDMW010000364.1:0-8758 GCA_036518595.1 Burkholderiales bacterium | reverse complement strand
GCGCGCCTTCCCGCGCACGCGGCGGGCGGGCCGGCGCGCGCGTCAGCGCCGCGTCGAGCAGCTCGATGTCGTCGATCTTCCGCGCCATCGTGCCGATCGTGTCCAGGCTCTCGGCCGCCATCTTCAGTCCCGAGCGGTTGTAGCGGCCGAAGCTCGGCTTGAACCCGATCACGCCGCAGACCGACGCCGGCCGCAGCACGGAGCCGCCGGTCTGCGTGCCGAGCGCGAGCGGCACCATGAAATCCGCCACCGCGGCCGCCGAGCCGCTCGACGAGCCGCCGGGCGTGCGCGAGGGGTCGAGCGGGTTGCGCGTCGCGCCGGGCTCCATGCCGGCGAGCTCGGCGGTCACCGTCTTGCCGAGGACCACCGCGCCGGCCGCGCGCGCGATCGCGACGCAGGCCGCGTCCGCGCGCGGCCGCCAGCCGGCGTAGATCGGCGAGCCCATCTCGGTCGGCATGTCGGCGGTGTCGAGCACGTCCTTCACGCCGATCGGCACGCCGTGCAGCGCGCCGCGCGCGGGCTCCCGGTCGCGCTCGCGCGCCTGAGCGAGCGCAGCATCGGGATCGATGAACGCCCAGGCGCGGACCGTCTTCTCACGCACCTCGATGCGCTCCAGGCACGCGCGCACCAGCGCCTCCGACGTCAGCTCGCGGCGCGCGATCCGCCGCGCAGCGTCGGACGCCGTGAGCTCGTTCGGCTTCACTTGTCCTCGGTGCGCAAGTGCGCCGACTCGACCAGCTTCTTCCACTTGTCGAGCTCGGCATCGACGAAGCGGCCGAACTCGTCGGGCATCTTCACCGCGGCCTCCGCGCCCTGCGCGAGGAGGCGCTCCTCCAGGGCGGGGGAGCGCAGGATCTTCGCCGTCTCCTGCGCGAGCCGGTCGATCGCCGCGCCGGGCGTGTGCGCCGGCGCGAACATCCCGGTCCACGCGCTGACGTCGTAGCCGCTCAGTCCCGACTCGGCGCCGGCCTCGGCCATCGTCGGGAACTCGCGCGCGCCGGCGAAGCGCTGCGCGCCGGTGGTGGCGATGGCGCGCAGCCTGCCGGAGCGCGCGTGCTCGAGCACGGTCGGGAGCGTCGCGAACATCATCCGTACCTGGCCGCCGAGGAGGTCGGCCACCGCGGGACCGCCGCCCTTGTACGGCACGTGCACGAGGTCGACCTTCGCCATCTGCGCGAACAGCTCGCCGCACAGGTGCGTCGACGTGCCGACGCCCGAGGACGCGTAGGTCAGCGCGCCCGGGTGCGCGCGCGCCCAGTCGATCAGCTCGGCGAGCGTCCTCGCCGGGACGGAAGGGTGCAGCACCAGCAGGTTGGGCGCGTCGGCGATCATCATCACCGGCGCGAAGTCGCGCCGCGTGTCGAAGGGGAGCTTCTTCATGAACGCCGGGTTGATCGTGTGCGAGATCGACGTCACGAGCACGGTGTAGCCGTCGGGCGCGGATTTCGCGACGAAGTCGGCGCCGATCGAGCCGCCCGCGCCCGAGCGGTTCTCGACCACGACCGGGACGCGCAGCGCGTCCGCGAGGCCGGTCGAGACGCTGCGCGCGGCGAAGTCGGCGATGCCGCCGGGCGGGAAGGCGACCACCATGTGGATCGGCCTGCTCGGGTAGTCCTGGGCGCAGGCCGCACCCGCGAGGAGCAGCCCGATCAGCGCGGCAGCACGTGCGCCCATTTCGCCTTGATCCTCTCGTCGAGCTCCTTGGAGGAGCGCGAGACCTTGGGGAAGTCCTCGCGCCGCGCCCACGGGCGGCACGCGTCGATCACCATGCGCGAGTTGAACGCGAAGATGCCGTCCGGGTAGCTGGTGGGATCGAGCGGGCCGCTGCGGCTGGTGCGCAGGATCTCGACGTCCTCGCGCGCGTCGACGCGGGTGCACATCGCCCAGACCACGTCGTTCATGTTGGCCGGGTCGATGTCGTCGTCGACGACCACGACGTACTTGTTCGCGTACGAGCCGGCGTGGCACTGCGAGGCGATCAGCCCGGCCTGCTTCGCGTGGCCGGGGAACATCTGCTTGATCGAGACCGTGAGCCACATGCGGCTGCCGCCCGCCTCGTGCGCCCACACGCCCCGGATGCCGAGGACGCCCGCGGCCTCGAGCTGCCGCCACACCGCGGCGCAGCGGAACGCGCCGCGGTAGAAGGTGTCGTCGTTCGGCGGCACGGCGGGAACGGCGCCGAGGAGGATCGGGTCGTTCCGGTGCATCATCGTGTCGATGCGGATCACCGGCTCCTGCTTCTCGCCGCCGGCGAAGTAGCCCGTCCACTCGCCGAAGGGGCCTTCCTTGATCAGGTCGTCGGGCGCGATCGAGCCTTCGAACGCGATCTCGGCGTTCGCCGGGATCGGCAGGCCGGTCTTCGGGCCGAGGATCACCTCGACGGGCTTGCCCATCATGCCGCCGACCGCGTCGTACTCGTTCTTGCCGTAGGGCAGCTCGACGCCCGCCATCGTGAACAGCAGCGGATGCATGCCGACGACGACCGCGACCGGGCAGCGCTGGCCGCGCTCGTGGTAGCGGCGCATCAGCAGATCGCCGTGCTTGCCCTTCGAGCACATCACCGAGGCGATCCGCGGGTCGTCGTAGGCCTGCACGCGGTACGCGCCGTAGTTGATCCAGCCCGAGTCCGGGTCCTTCATGATCACCATGCACGCGGTGCCGATGTACGGGCCGCCGTCGTCCTCGTGCCACAGCGGCGTCGGGATCTTCGCCAGGTTCACTTCCTTGCCCGAGAGCACGTTCTCGAGGACCGGGCCCGACTTCACCACGGCCGGCGCGACCGTCTTCTGCTCCTCGAGGTACTTCTTCCAGTAGTGGACGAGGTCCATCTCGGTCGATTCGGCCGGCATGCCGAACGTGAGCGCGATGCGCTTCACCCCGGTGAGGACGTTCGCGACGACGCGGTAGCCCTTCGGGTACCCCGGGATGTCCTCGAACAGCAGGGCGGGGCGGCCGGTCGCCCGCTGGTAGATGTCGACGATGCCGCCGATCTCCTCCTGCCGGTTGGCGCCGCTCACCTTCTGCAGCTCGCCGGCCGCGTCCATCTGCGCGAGCCAGTCCCTGAGGTCGGGATTCGCCATTTCTGAAGCCTCCTGGTGTGCCCGGAAATTTAGCATCAATTAACTACGGCACGAAGGTCGTCCCGCGGCGCGGAACGCGACGGACATCTTGAGGAGGCGCGCGCGCTGTGCTCCAATCCAGGCGAGCGCCTTTCGCCATGACCCATCCCGTTCACGCCAGCGCCGCCGTCGTCGTCGGCCAGGCCGACACCGGCCACTCGCCGCCGCAATGCCCGGTCGAGGAGACGCTGTGCCCCGTGGTCGCGCACGAGTGGATCAACGCCGAGTACAAGCACCTCGTGGTCAAGGCCTCGCCGAAGGCGCTCGCCGCGACGCCGGGGCAGTTCTTCCACCTGCTGTGCCCGTCGCCCGACGAAGGCCAGCTGTGGTTCCGGCGGCCGCAGAGCGTCTACCGCGTCGCGCGCTCGAGCGGGCGGATCGAATTCCTTTATAAGGTGGTCGGCCGGGGCACGAAAGGCCTCGCGACGCTGCAGCCGGGCGACACGCTGAACATGGTCGGGCCGCTCGGCGTCGGGTTCACGCTCGACCCGGCCTGGAAGAACGTGGTCGTGCTCGGGCGCGGCGTGGGCCTCGCGACCATGGCGCCGATCAGCCAGCTCGCGGGCGAGCGCGGCGTGCGCGTCACCGCGATCCTCAGCGCGAGGAGCGAAGAGCTCGCGATGGCGGCCGACCTGTTCGAGAGCGTGGGGACCGTCGTCAAGGTGCTCGACACCGACGGCTCGAGCGCGGTCGAGAACGTCGAGAAGATCCTGCGGCGCCTGATCGCCGGGAAGAAGGCCGACGCGTTCTACACCTGCGGCTCGAACCGCCTGATGCAGCTGATGAAGCGGCTCGGGAAGGAGCACGGCATCCCGGGACAGATGGCGATGGAGCAGATCATGGCGTGCGGCCTCGGGCCCTGCTACATCTGCGTGCGCACGTTCGAGGTGGCCGGCAAGCTCGAGATGCGGCGCGTCTGCGTCGAGGGCCCGGTATTCGACCTGCAGGAGTGCCTGGGATGGTAGATCTCTCGGTGAAGATCGGAAAGCTGAAGCTGGCGAATCCCGTGATGCCGGCCTCGGGCACGTTCTCCGCCGAGTTCGGCAAGATCATCGACCTGAACCGCCTCGGCGCGCTGATCACCAAGACCGTGTCGCGCGGCTTCCGCGCGGGCAACCCGCCGCCGCGCGTGTCCGAGGTCGACGCCGGCATGATCAACTCGATCGGCCTGCCGACCAAGGGGCTCGAGTATTTCCTCGAGCACCAGGTTCCCGAGTACCGGCGGTTCACGCCGCCGCTCGTCGCGAGCGTCACCTCGACCGAGATCGAGGATTTCGCGGCGATGGCGCGCGACGTCAGCGTGCCCGCGGTCGACGCGATCGAGCTCAACATCTCGTGCCCGACGCGCGAGCCCGGCGGCGGCAACTTCGCGCTCAACGAGGAGCACACCTACAAGGTGGTGAAGCGCTGCCGCGCGGCGACCGACAAGCCGCTCTGGGCCAAGCTCTCGCCGAACGCGGGGGATATCTCGGCGGTCGCCGAGGCCGCGGAGAAGGCGGGCGCCGACGCGATCACCGTGTCGAACACCATCCTCGGCCTGAAGATCAACCTCGACACGTTCCAGTCGCACATCGGCCAGGGCTACGGCGGCATCTCGGGGCCCGGCGTGAAGCCGATCATCCTGCGCATGGTCCACCAGTGCTCGCGCTGCGTGAAGATCCCGATCATCGGCTGCGGCGGGATCATGCGCGCCGAGGACGTGGTCGAGTACCTGCTCGCGGGCGCGACCGCGGTCGAGGTCGGCTACCTGAACTTCCGCAATCCCACCGGGATGATCGCGCTGATCGACGGGCTGGAGCAGTGGTGCGCCGAGCGCAAGATCGAGCGCGTCGCCTCGCTCACCGGCGCGATGAAGGCGCATCCGCCGCGGGATACGTACGAAGCGGGGATGATGGGCATCTCGTGACCGATCGCCTCACGATCCGCAAGCCCGACGACTGGCATCTGCACGTGCGCGACGGCGCGATGCTGCGCGCGGCGCTGCCGTTCACGGCGCGCCATTTCGGGCGCGCGATCATCATGCCGAACCTGCTGCCGCCGGTCTGCACGGTGAAGGAGGCCGAGCAATACCGCGAGCGCATCGCGAAGGCGCTACCCCGGGGCGCGAAGTTCGAGCCGCTGATGACGAGCTACATGACGCACGAGACGAGCCCGGACGAGATCGAGGCCGGCTTCCGAGCGGGCGTGTTCACCGGCGTGAAGATCTACCCGGCGAACGTCACCACCAACTCGGCCGCGGGCGTCTCCGATTACCGGAGGATTCGCCGGGTGGTGGAGCGCATGGAGAAGATCGGGATGCGGCTCCTCATCCACGGCGAGGTGATCGATCCCGACGTGGACGTGTTCGACCGCGAGGCGGTGTTCATCGAGCGCGAGCTCGAGCCGCTCGCGCGCGATTTCCCGGGGTTGAAGATCATCCTCGAGCACGTGTCGTCGAAGATCGGGGTCGATTTCGTGCGCTCGAAGCAGGGACAGGTCGGCGGCACGATCACGCCGTATCACCTGATGCTGACGCGCACCGACTGGCTCGGCTGGGGCAACCGCCCGTACATGTACTGCGCGCCGGTGATCAAGACCGCGAAGGACCGCGCGGCCCTGCGCGCCGCGGCGACCTCGGGAGAGCCGTACTTCTTCCTCGGCACCGACTCGGCGCCGCACCCGGTCGCGAAGAAGCTCGACGTCGTCGGCGCCGCGGGCGTGTTCAACGCGCCGGTGGCGATCGAGTCCTACGCGCAGGTCTTCGCCGAGGAGAACGCGCTCGACCGGCTCGAGGCGTTCGCGTCGCTCAACGGCCCGAGGCACTACGGGCTGCCGCCGAACACCGAGACGATCACGCTCGAGCGCAGCGCGTGGACGGCGCCAGCCGAGATGAAGATCGACGGACCCGAGGAGCGGGCGCTGGTCCATCGCGGCGGCGAGACGATCCCGTGGCGGGTGGTGGCGTGACGAACGTCATCGGCCGCAGGGTCGCGCGGCTCGAGGATGCGCCGATGCTGACCGGGCGAGGCCGTTACGCCGCGGACGTCTCGTTTCCCCGCGAGCTGCACATGCGCGTGGTGCGATCGTCGCACGCGCACGCGCGGATCGTGTCGATCGATACCGCGTCGGCGCGCCAGTTGCCGGGCTGCGTCGCGGCGTGGACCTCGGCCGACGTCGCCGCGATCCCTCCGATCGAGTTCCGTCCCACGCGCGTGAAGGGCCTGGAGCCTTATCGCCAGCCGGTCCTCGCGCGCGGGCGCGTGCGCTACGTCGGCGAGCCGGTGGCGGCGGTGTTCGCGGAGGATCCGTACGCGGCCGAGGACGCGGCCGATCTCGTCACGATGGAGATGGAGCCGCTGCCGATTCTGCTCTCGGCTGACGCCGCGCCGGGCGAGTTCGACGCCGGGCTGAGCACCGAGGCGGCGGTCATCCGAAAGGGCTACGGCGATGTCGACGCGGCATTCGCGGCGGCGCACGCGGTGATCGAGCTGGACCTTTCGATCGGGCGGCACTCGGGCGTGCCGCTGGAGTGCCGGGGCGCGCTCGCGCGCCACGACGCGGCGCGCGACGTCCTGGAGCTGCACGGCGCGACCAAGCGCCCGCACGCGAATCGCGACCTGCTCGCGCGGATGCTGGGACGCACGCCCGCGTCGATCCATCTCTACGAGGGGCACGTCGGCGGCGGCTTCGGCGTGCGCGGCGAGATCTATCCCGAGGACCTCCTGGTCTGCGCGGCCGCGCTCGCGCTGCGCCGCCCGGTGAAGTGGATCGAGGACCGGCGCGAGAACCTGATGGCCTGCAACCACTCGCGCCAGCAGCGCCACCGCGTGCGCGCCGCGGTCGACGCGCAGGGCGGCATCCTCGCGATCGACGACGAGTTCTTCCACGACCAGGGCGCGTACGTGCGCACGCACGGCGCGCGCGTCGCCGACATGACCGCGGGCATGCTGCCCGGGCCTTACCGCGTGCCGGCGTACCGCGCCGTCGGCCACTACCGGCTCACGAACAAGACGCCCGCCGCCACCTACCGCGCGCCGGGGCGCTACGAGGCGACCTTCGTGTGCGAGCGGCTGATGGACGCGATCGCGGCGAGGCTCGGCGTCGATCGCGTCGAGGTGCGGCGGCGCAACCTGGTCGCGAAGGCCGAGATGCCCTATACGCGCGACATGGACGTGCTCGACACCGAGCTGGTGCTCGACTCGGGCGACTACGGGGGCCTGCTCGACAAGGCGCTCGCCCGCATCGAGTGGCCCGCGCTGCAGCGCGAGCTCGCGAAGCGCCGCGCGGCCGGCGAGGCGGTCGGCGCCGGCATCGCGTGCTTCGTCGAGAAGAGCGGCCTGGGGCCGGTCGACTTCGCGCGCGTCGCGGCCGCGGAGGACGGCGGCTTCGAGGTGATCACCGGCGCGGCGTCGCTCGGGCAGGGCGTCGAGACCGTGATGGCGCAGATCGCGGCGGAAGCGCTCGGCGTCGACTACGCGCGCGTGCGCGTGACGCACGGGCGCACCGACCGCATCGACCGCGGCTACGGCTCGCACGCGTCGCGCACGACGGTGATGACGGGCTCGGCGGTGCACGTCGCCGCCTCCGCGCTGCGCGCGAAGATGGACGCGGCGGGCGGGCGCGAGCCGGGTCTTTCCGCGACGGGAACGTTCGAAAGCGCGCACATGACGTATCCCTACGGCGTGCACATCGCGGTCGTGCGCGTCGACCGGGAGACCGGCGGCGCGCACGTCGAGCGCTACCTCGCCGCCTTCGACGTCGGGCGCGCGATCAACCCGATGCTGGTCGAGGGGCAGATCGCGGGCGGCGTGGTGCAGGGCCTGGGCGGCGCGCTGCTCGAGGAGTTCGTCTACGACGCCGAGGGCTCGCCGCTCGCCGTGACCTTCGCGGACTACACCATGGCGACGGCGTGCGAGGCGCCGCGGATCGACGTGCTGCTCGCCGAGGATGCGCCCAGCCCGCTCAATCCGCTCGGCGTGAAAGGCGCGGGCGAGGGCGGCATCAATCCCGTCGGCGCGGTGATCGCGTCGGCGATCGACGACGCGCTCGGGCGGCCGGGCGCCGTGACGCGGCTGCCGGTCACGCCGCAGCGGCTGCGGGCGATGCTCGAGAGGACGGCAGCATGAAGCCGCCGCGCTTCTCCTACTACGATCCCGAGACGGTTCCCGAGGTGGTCGGCCTCCTGCGCAAGCTGGAGAACAGCCGGGTCCTCGCCGGCGGCCAGTCGCTGATGCCGATGCTGAACATGCGGCTCGCGCTGCCCGATCACGTGATCGACCTCAACGGCGTGACGGAGCTTTCGTATCTGCGCGAAAAAAGCGACGCGCTCGAGATCGGCGCGATGACGCGCCAGCGCGAGATCGAGTTCTCCGACAAGGTGCGCGCGCGCTGCCCGCTGATGCACGAGGCCATCCTCCAGGTCGGCCACCGGCAGACGCGCAACCGCGGCACGCTCGGCGGCTCGCTGTGTCAGCTCGATCCGTCGGCGGAGCTCGTGACCGTGGCAGCCGCGCTCGACGCGACGGTGACGGTCGCGGGTCCGAAGGGGGCGCGCGAGATCGCCTTCGCCGATTTCCCGAAGACCTACATGACGCCCGCGATCGAGGCCGACGAGCTGGTCACGGGCGCGAAATTCCCGCTGTGGCCCGAGTCGCACGGCT
>DATDMW010000363.1:0-5908 GCA_036518595.1 Burkholderiales bacterium | reverse complement strand
CCAGCCGATCGCCTCGAGGAAGTCCGACAGCATCGTCGTCTGCGCCGCGCGACGCGCGCGCGGCGTCGAGCATGCCGAAGTCATAGAGCGGCCGGCCGCAGCACAGCCGCTTCGCGCCGATCGACACGCGGCACCCGGCGGCCTCGAGCACCTCGACCGCCGCGTGGCCGATGCGCGGCTCGAAGAAGTTCGTGAAGCTATCGACCCAGAGCAGGACCTCGCGCCCGACGGCTTCCCCGTGCGCGCGCGGCGCTCGCGCATTTCGCGCGAATTGCGCGCGAAACGGCATGCGCGCGAAGCGCGGCAGCTCGCGCTCGGACGCGATGCCGGCGAGCCGCTTCGCCGCGGCACCCACGAGCGGCCCTCGCGTGAGGAAATTCGAGACGCCGGGATAAGCGCCGGCGAACGGCGCCCAGTCGCCGATGCGTCCCATCGCGTGCGCCTGGCGCGGCCGCCGCCGGCCGGCGCCTTCGTAGTAATGCGACAGGAACTCGGCCTTGTACGCGGCGACGTCCGTATGCGTCGGGCAATCGCTCGCGCAGCCCTTGCACGACAGGCACAGGTCGAGCGCCTCGCGCACCGCGTCGCTCTTCCAGCCGTCCGCGATCACGTCGCCGCGCAGCATCTCGGCGAGCACGTGCGCGCGCCCGCGCGTCGAGTGCCGCTCCTCGAGCGTCGCGCGGTAGCTCGGGCACATCGTGCCGCCCGCCGCCGAGCGGCAGCGGCCCATGCCGATGCAGCGCTCCATCGCGCGCGCGAAGCCGTCGCCCTCGGGCGAGAGGAAAGCCATGCGCGTCGAAACGCTCACCGGCCGGTAGTCGGGCCCGAGCCTCAGGTTCTCGTCGACGCGGTAGGGATCGACGAGCTTGCCCGGATTCATCCGGTTCTCCGGGTCCCAGATCGCCTTGAACTCGCGGAAGGCCTGCATCAGCTCGGGCCCGTACTGAATCGGCAGCAGCTCCGCCTTCGCCTGGCCGTCGCCGTGCTCGCCCGAGAGCGAGCCGCCGTGCGCGACGACCAGCTCGGCGGCCTCGCGCAGGAACGTGCGCCATTCGCGGACACCCTCGTGCGTGCGCAAGTCGAACGTGATGCGCGCGTGCACGCAGCCGTCGCCGAAATGGCCGTAGAGCGAGGTGCGATAGCCGTGGCGGTCGACGAGCGCCTGGAACGCGCGCAGGTACTCGGGCAGGCGCAGCGGATCGACCGCCGCGTCCTCCCAGCCGACCGCGGGATCCGGCACCCCCGGATCGATCGAGAGCGCGGTGTGGGAAGCGGCGGTTTCGCGGATCGTCCACACGCGCGTCTGCATCTCGGGCTCGACCAGCAGCAGCCGGCCGGTCTCGCCGGCGCTCACCCGGTGCGCCTTCTCCACCGCCTCGTCGCGCGAGTCGCCGCCGAACTCGATCATCAGCCACGCGCGGCCCGCGGGCAGCAGCGCGACGTCGGCGGCGCGCAGCCCGCGGCGCTCGAGCCCGCCGATCAGGAAATGGTCGAGCCCTTCGCACGCGATCGGCCCGTGCGGCATGATCGCGGGCACGGCCGCCGCCGCGGAATAAATATCGGGGTAGCCCAGCACCAGCAGCACCCGCTGCGGCGGGCTGCGCACCAGCTTCGCCGTCGCCGCCAGCACCAGCGCGCACGTGCCCTCCGAGCCGACCAGCGCGCGGCCGACGTGGAAGCCGTTCTCGGGCAGCAGCTGGTCGAGGTTGTAGCCCGAGACCCGGCGCTTGATCTTCGGGAAGCGCGCGCGGATCAGCTCGCCGTAGCGCTCGGCGAGGCGCGCGAGCGCGGCGTAGATCTCGCCGCGCCGGCCGCCCGCCGCGACGATCGCCGCGAGCTCGGCCGGCGGCGTCGCCCCGGCGCGAAAGCGCGCGCCGTCGCAGGTGAGCACCTCGAGCTGCTCGATATTGCCGTCGGTCTTGCCCGCCATCACGGAGTGCGCGCCGCACGAGTTGTTGCCGATCATCCCGCCGAGCGTGCAGCGGCTGTGGGTCGCGGGATCGGGGCCGAACGTGAGGCCGTGGCGTTCGGCCGCCGCGCGCAGCGCGTCGCAGACGACGCCCGGCTCGACCACCGCCGTGCGCGCCTGCGCGTCGATCGACAGGATCCGGTTCAGGTACTTCGAGGAATCGATCACGACCGCGACGTTCACGCACTGGCCGTTCTGCGACGTGCCGCCGCCGCGCGCGAGGATCGGGGCGCCGTGGGCGCGGCACACGCGCACCGCCTCGACCACGTCCTCCGCGCTGCGCGGCACGACCACCCCGATCGGCACCTGGCGGTAGTTGGAGGCGTCCGCGGCGTAGAGCGCCCGGCTGCCCGCGTCGAACCGGACCTCGCCGCTCACCGCCGCCGCGAGGTCGGCGGCGAGGGCGTGGACTCGGGCGGGGTCGAACCGGGAGGCGGCGCGCAAGGTCTTATGGTCGGGATCGCCAGCGACGAGTGTAGCAAAAGCCGCATATACTTCGGGCAATGGATACGCGTGTCTCCTCCGTCGAATCGCGTCACGACCAGGTCGGCCGCGCCGGCCCCGACACGAGCCGCGGCGGCGCCGTGCAGAAGATCATGCGCTCGATCGGCGCGGCGACCTCGGTGTGCTTCCGCGTCGTTTTTCCCGACGGTGCGTCGTACCAGAACCACGAGCGCGCCCCCGACGTCACCGTGCTGTTCCGCAACCGCCGCGCGCTGCGGCGCGTCGTCATGTTCGGGCACGTCGGCTTCCTCGAGGGCTATTTCGAGGGCGACGTCGACATCGAGGGCAATCTCGCGCTCGCCATCCGCGCCGGCATGGACGCGGGCTTCGACCGCGCGCCCGGGCTGCTGGTGCGCATCCGCAACTGGTGGCACGAGTTCCGATTCAGCAACGCGTCGATCGAGCAGGCCAGGGACAACGCCTGCTTCCACTACAGCCTGGGGCGCGACTTCTACAAGCACTGGCTCGACGAGTACGGACTGATGTACACCTGCGCCTGGTGGAAGGAAGGCACGAAGACGCTCGAGGAGGCGCAGAAGAACAAGATGGACCTCGTCTGCCGCAAGGTGCTGCTCAAGCCGGGCGAGACCTTCGCCGACATCGGCAGCGGCTTCGGCGGCCTGCTGTTCCACGCGCACGAGCATTACGGCGCTTTGGGCACCGGGATCAACGCGAGCGACATCCAGGTGAAGGAGACGCGCGAGGAGATCAAGAAGCGCGGCCTCGAGGGCAAGGTCGAGGTCCTGCAGGGCAAGATCGAGTGCCTCGAGCGCGACTTCCGCCAGCCGCCGCGCCAGTTCGACAAGCTGCTCTCGATCGGCACGCTCGAGCACGCGGGCCGCGACCAGATGATGGAGGTGATCCAGGCGCACGCCGACTTCATGAAGCCGGGCGCGCTCGGGGTCATCCACTTCATCGGGCACGTCGGCGTGCGTCCGACCGAGTTCTGGATCCGCAGGTACATCTTCCCCGGCGGCTGGATCCCGAGCCTCGCCCAGGCGATCGACTGCTGCGAGAAGGCGGGCCTCGAGGTCGTCGACGTCGAGAACCTGCGCCGCAACTACGCGCTCACGCTCGACGCCTGGGCCGAGCGCTTCGACCGCAACTGGGACAAGATCCGCGCGCTCGATCCGAACAAGTTCGACGAGCGCTTCCGCCGCATCTGGCGCACGTATCTCTGGGGCTGCGCCGAGATGTTCCGCTCCCCGAACGGACGCACGCATCTGTTCCAGATCGTCGTGAGCAAGGGCAACCTCACCGCGACGAACTACCCGATGAGCCGCAAGTTCCTGTACGAGTAGGCGTCCGTTGAAGACAACGGCGTTGCTCGTGGCCTCGGCGTCGTGGTCGATCGCTATCATGCGCTCCATTTTCGAGATGCTGGCGGCGCACGGGACCTCGCCGTACGCCGCGGTTCAATTCGCGGTCTGCGCGGGCGGTCTCGTCGGCTGCGTCGGCTGGGCGCTCGCCTCGCCGCGCTGGGCGTACGTGGTCGGGGCCGCCGCCGCCGCTTTCCTGCTCGTCCATGGCTTCCGCTACTTCGTCGTCCGCGTCTCCGGGTTTGCCGGGATCATGTCGGTCTCCGAGGCGCTGTGGTGGCCGATCTATTCCACGTGGACGCTGGCCGTGCGCCTGCTCGCGCAAGGCCGGATCGCGGCCGGCCTCGGGCTCGTGCTCGAGGAGTGGCTCGTGCCGCTGCTCCAGCTCGCCGTGCTCGCCGCCGCCGTGCGGACGCTGGTGACGCGCTCGCCCGGCGACGTCCCGCAGGCGGCGGGCGCCTGATCGGCGACCAGACGCCGCCGCTGGGATGACCACGCTCAACCATCGCGCCAAGGTCGAGAGCCTGCTCGCCGGCCTGCGCTCGGGAGCGAGCGTCGGGCTCGCGAAGAAAACCTCCAACCTCTTCCGCGACAGGCAGCGCTCGGCGAAGCCCAAGGTCGACCTCTCCGGCTTCGACGAAGTCGTCGGCGTCGACGCGACCGCCGGCACGGTCGAGGCCGAGGGCATGACGACGTACGCGCGCCTCGTCGACGAGACGCTCGCGCACGGCGCGATGCCCTGCGTCGTGCCGCAGCTGAAGTCGATCACGCTCGGGGGCGCCGCGGCCGGCGTCGGCATCGAGGCCTCGTCGTTCAAGTACGGCCTCGCGCACGAGACGCTCGCGGCGATCGACGTCCTGCTCGCCGACGGCACGGTCGCGCACTGCACGCCCGACAACGAGCACCGCGACCTGTTCTTCGGCTTCCCGAACTCCTACGGCACGCTCGGCTACGCGCTCACGCTCACGACGAAGACCGTGCCGGTGAAGCCCTACGTCGCGATCCAGCACCTGCGGCATCACGATCCCCGGCGCTACTTCGAGCACCTGGCCGATCTGTGCTCCGCCCGGAACGCCGACTTCGTCGACGGCACCGTGTTTTCCGGCAAGGAGATGTACCTCACCGTCGGGCGCTTCTCCGACCACGCGGCGCGCACGAGCGACTACACCTACGAGCACATCTACTACCGCTCGATCCGCGAGAAGGAGAGCGACTGCCTGACCACGCGCGACTTCATCTGGCGCTGGGACACCGACTGGTTCTGGTGCTCGAAGAACCTCTACGTGCAGAACCCGGTCGTGCGCAGGATCGTCGGCCGCAAGCGACTGAACTCGACGACCTACACCAAGGTCATGCGCTGGAACAGCAAGTGGGGCATCACGCGCGCGCTGACGCGCCTCTCGGGCCGCACGCCCGAGTCGGTGATCCAGGACGTCGACATCCCGATCGAGCGCTGCGCCGAGTTCCTCGAGTTCTTCATCAAGGAGATCGGCATCACGCCGGTGTGGATCTGCCCGATCCGGGCGTGGGACGCGAACAACGACTTCGTGCTCTACCGCTACGACCCGAAGACGACGTTCGTGAACTTCGGGTTCTGGGACGTCGTCCGCTCGGCCGAGGAGCACCCCGCCGGCTGGTACAACCGCATGATCGAGCGCAAGGTGCGCGAGCTCGGGGGAATAAAATCGCTGTATTCGGACTCCTACTATCCGGAGGACGAGTTCTGGAAGATCTACAACCGGCCGGCGTACGAGGCGCTGAAGAAGAAGTACGATCCGGAGGGGAGGTTCAAGGACCTGTACCAGAAGTGCGTGCTTCGCTCAGGATGACGTCCTCATGACCTG
Source organism: Burkholderiales bacterium (assembly GCA_036518595.1). Classification (GTDB taxonomy): domain Bacteria; phylum Pseudomonadota; class Gammaproteobacteria; order Burkholderiales; family SG8-39; genus VBDM01. The sequence continues at coordinate 272 of DATDMW010000363.1, read as the reverse complement.
CTGCCACTACTACGCCATCACCGACGACCACGAGTCGGCCTTTTCGGTCGACATCGCGAGCATCTCGTTCGGCCCGGGCGTCCTGAAGGAAGTGGGCGACCACGCGCGCGCGCTCGGGATGAAGCGCGTCGCGTTCTTTACGGACAAGCGCGTGGGAAATCTCGAATGCGTGGCTGACTCACTCTCGTCTCTCCGCACCGCCGGCTGCGACGTCTCCATCTACGACGAAGTTTCCGTCGAGCCGACGGACGCCTCGTTCCGGTCTGCCGCCC
>DATDMW010000362.1:0-6607 GCA_036518595.1 Burkholderiales bacterium | reverse complement strand
ATCCGCGAGGGAGGCAGCCGATGCAAGGCTACGTGCGCGTCATGCGCGCGATCTCGCAGCTGTGCGGGTTCATCGCCGCGGGCATGATCGCGGCCGGGGTGATCGTGGTGTGCGAGATGGTCGTGCTGCGCTACGTCTTCGGCCAGAGCACGATCTGGCAGACTGACTTCACTACCTACTGCCTGATCGCCGCGACGTTCGTCGGCAGCCCCTACGTGCTGATGACGCGCGGCCACGTCAACGTCGACATCCTGCCGCACTACCTGGGGCCGAAGGCGCGCCGGCGGCTGGCGTACGCCTCGAGCGCGGTCACCATCCTGTTCGCGGTCATGCTCGCCGTGCTGACCGGGAATTTCTGGATGGAGGCCTGGGAGCAGCGCTGGGTCTCCGACACGATGTGGCGCGCGCGCCTGTGGATCCCGTACTCGTCGATGCCGATCGGCCTCACGCTGCTCACGCTGCAGGCGCTCGCCGAGCTGGTCCAGCTCGTGAAGGGCGAGGCGACGCCCTTCGGCATGCCCGACGCGGAGCACATGGAATGACCCCCACCCACCAGGGACTGCTGGTCCTCGTCGTGACGCTCGTGATGCTGCTCTCGGGAGTCCCGGTCGCGTTCGGCCTGGGCGCGCTCTCGATCGCCTTCCTCGTCCTGTTCCAGGGCTTCGATTCGCTGCGCGTGGTCGCCGAGACCTTCTACGCGGGGCTGAACGACTTCACGCTGGTGTCGATCCCGATGTTCGTGATGATGGGCGCGGCGATCGGCTCCTCGCCCGCGGGGAAAGATCTCTACGAGGCGCTCGACCGCTGGCTCTACCGGCTCCCGGGCGGCCTGGTCATCTCGAACCTCGGCGCGTGCGCGATCTTCGCCGCGCTGACGGGCTCCTCGCCCGCGTGCTGCGCGGCGATCGGCAAGATGGGCATCCCGGAGATGCGCCGCCGCGGCTACCCCGACGACGTCGCCACCGGCTCGATCTGCGCCGGCGGCACGCTCGGCATCCTCATCCCGCCGTCGATCACGTTCATCCTCTACGGCATCGCCACCGAGACCTCGATCGGGCGCCTGTTCCTCGCCGGCGTCATGCCCGGGCTGCTGCTCACGGGCCTGTTCATGCTGTGGACGCTGTTCATCATCTGGAAGCGCGGCTTCCGCTCGCACGCGATCGACTTCCGCTATAGCTGGAAGCAGAAGTTCGGCTCGATCCCGAAGATCGCCCCGTTCATCGCCATCATCGTCGGCGTGATGTACGTGCTCTATGGAGGCGTGGCGACGCCGTCCGAGGCCGCCGGCGTCGGCGCCGCGCTGTGCGTGGTCTGCGCGGTCGTGATCTACCGGATGTGGGACGCGAAGAGCTGGTGGCAGATCCTGCGCGACACGACGCGCGAGTCGGTGATGATCCTGACCATCATCGCTGCGGCCGTGCTGTTCGGCTACATGCTGACGTCGCTGTACCTGACGCAGACGCTCGCCCAGACGATCGCCGACATGCACGTCAACCGCTGGGTGCTGATGGGCATGATCAACGTGTTCCTGCTCGTGTGCGGGTTCTTCATCCCGCCCGCGGCGATCATCCTGATGACGAGCCCGATCCTGCTGCCGATCATCACCGCGGCGGGCGTCGACCCGGTGTGGTTCGGCGTGATCCTCACGATCAACATGGAGGTCGGGCTGATCCACCCGCCCGTCGGGCTGAACATCTACATCGTGCAGGCGATCGCCCCCGACGTGCCCGTGACCCGCGTCATGTGGGGGACGATCCCCTATGTGCTCTGCATGTTCCTCGCGATCGTGATCCTGAGCTTCTTCCCCGAGATCGCGACCTGGCTGCCCGACACCCTGATGGGGCCGGTGCTGCACAAGTAGAGCGCTACTCCGGCTTGATGTCGGCGGCCTTCACCGCCTGGTGCCACACCGGCGCCTCGGCCCGGATGAACGCGGCGAACTGCGCCGGCGTGTTGCCGAGCGGATCGACGCCGATCTTCTCGAGCTTCTCCCGCGTCTCGGGCTCGTGCACGATCTTCGCCACCTCGCGCGCGAGCGAGTCGATCACCGCCTTGGGCGTGCCCGTCGGGGCCAGGAAGCCGTTCCAGGTGATCGTGCGGAACCCCTTGTAGTACTCGGCGACCGCCGGCACGTCGGGCAGCTGGGGCGCGCGCTTTTCGCTCGACACGGCGAGCAGCTTGATCTTGCCGCTCTTCGCGTGCTGCAGCAGCTCCGAGGCGTTGCCGAAGTACATCTGCACCTGGCCGGCGACCAGGTCCTGCACCGCCGGCGCGCCGCCCTTGTACGGGATGTGCGTCATCACGAGGCCCGCGCGCTGCAGGAAGAGGACCGCCGACAGGTGCCCGATCGAGCCCGTGCCGCCCGAGGCGAAGTTGAGCAGGCCCTGGTGCTCCTTCACGTACTTCACGAACCCTTGAAGATCCTCCACCGGGAGCGACTCCTGCACGCCCAGAACGAACGGGTTCGTGCCGACGATGCTGATGGGGGCGAAGTCCTTGATCGGGTCGTAGGTCACCTTCTGCACCAGCGGCACGATCGAGATCTGGGGCGAGGACGAGAAGAACAGCGTGTAGCCGTCCGCCGGGGCGCGCGCCACGTACTCGGCCGCGATCGCGCCGGCGGCGCCGACGCGATTCTCGACGAGGAACTGCTGCCCGTACTCGTTCGACAGGCGCCCCGAGACGATGCGCGCCTGCACGTCGGTGTTTCCGCCCGCGGGGAACGGCACCACGACCTTCACCGGATGCTGCGGCCAGTCCTGGGCGCAGACGACCGACGCGGCCAGCGAAAGCGCCGCCGCGAGCACAAGATATTTTGTGGGTTTCATGTCTCCTCCTCCCGCGTCCGGGTCGATCCGGACTGCGTCTAAATTCTACCGAAGCGGGCGCCCTGCACGCGGAACAATTTGGCGCCGGGACGGACGTTCGGGACGCGCGTCCGGAAGCCCCTTATGTCGTCGTCATTGGGTTTGCCGCAAGCGGGCCCGGGGGCTTTCCTTTTCGCGCGGACGCACCTACACTGCCGCCTTCCGATCGCAGCCCAAGCCGTACTCCAAGGGAGGAGCCATGCCGCTGGTTGCCATGACGAGAGAGATGGGATCGATGGGCATGGACGTCGCCCGGATCGTCGAGTCCGAGCTGGGCGTCCCGCTCGTCTACCACGAGATCATCGATCACCTCGCCGACAAGATGCGGCTGCGAAAGAGCCACGTGATCCGGCTCCTGGGCGGCAAGGCGAGCCTGCTCGAGCGGCTCACCGCCGACAAGACGAGCCTGTCGATCTTCACCGCCGACGAAGTGTTGCAGACCGCGAGCAAGGGCGCGGTACTGCGCGGCTGGGGCGCGGCGCACCTGCTGCGGCCGATCAAGCACGCGATCTGCGTGCGTGTGTGCGCGCCTCTCGAGCTGCGCGTCCAGCGCATGATGGAGCGGCTCGACACCGACGACCGCGGGGCGGTCGAGACCGAGGTCAAGAACAGCGACGAGGCCCAGGGCGCGATCGTGCGCCGCCATTTCGGCGTCGACTGGCAGCACCCGGAGCTCTACGACCTCGCGCTCAACACCGAGCGCATGAGCGTCGAGCAGTGCGCCGAGAAGGTGATCGGCCTCGCGCGCGATCCGCGCTTCGCCGAGACCGAGGCCTCGCGCGCCGACCTCGACGACCTGGTGCAGGTGGCGAAGGTGCGCGCGGCGCTGCGCACCGATCCCGCCACGCGCGAGCTGTCGGTGGCCATCCGGGTGCGGGACGGCGCCGTGACCCTCGAGGGCGTGGTCGACTCCGCGGAGCAGGCGAAGAACGCGGAGCGCGTCGCCGCCCGCGCGCCGGGCGTGCGCTCGGTCGAGAACCTGCTGCGCGCCGCGGAGGAAGTCGGCCGGACCGTGCGCGAGTAGGCGCGCGCCCGGTACGCCAAAATCGGCGCGCGCTCAATACGAGCGCGGCAGCTCGAGGACGTGCTCGGCCAGGTAGCACAGCACCAGGTTGGTCGACACCGGCGCGACCTGGTACAGCCGGGTCTCGCGGAACTTGCGCTCGACGTCGTACTCCTCGGCGAAGCCGAACCCGCCGTGCGTCTGCAGGCACATGTCGCCCGCCTGCCACGACGCCTCCGCGGCGAGCTGCTTGGCCATGTTCGCTTCCGGGCCGCAAGGCGCCCCTTCCTCGTAGAGAGCCGCGGCGCGCTCGACCATCAGCTCGGCCGCGCGCATCGCCATGTAGGCGCGCGCGATGGGGAACTGCACGCCCTGGTTCTGCCCGATCGGGCGCCCGAACACCTGGCGCTCGCGCGCGTACGCGCTCGCGCGCTCGATGAACCACTTCGCGTCGCCGATGCACTCGGCGCCGATCAGGATGCGCTCGGCGTTCATGCCGTCGAGGACGTAGCGGAAGCCCTTGCCCTCCTCGCCGACCAGGTTCTCCGCAGGGATCTCGAGGTTGTCGAAGAACACCTCGGTAGTCGCGTGGTTGATCATGGTGCGGATCGGCCGGATCGAGAGACCTTTCCCGAGCGCAGCCTTCATGTCGACCAGGAAGATCGACAGGCCGTCGGTTCGCTTCGCGACCTGCTCGCGCGGCGTGGTGCGCGCGAGCAGCAGCATGAGATCGGAGTGCTCGGCGCGCGAAGTCCAGACCTTCTGGCCGTTCACGACCCAGCGGTCGCCCTTCCTCACGGCGGCGGTGCGGATCGACGAGGTGTCGGTGCCCGCGGTCGGCTCGGTCACGCCGAACGCCTGCAGCCGCAGCTCGCCGCTCGCGAGCTTCGGCAGGATCGCCCGCTTCTGCGCCTCGCTGCAGTGGCGCAGCACCGTGCCCATCGTGTACATCTGGGCGTGGCACGCGGCGCCGTTGGCGCCGCTGCGCTGCACCTCCTCGAGCACGGCCGCCGCGGCGCGCAGGCCGAGCCCCGCGCCGCCGTAGCTCTCCGGGATCAGGCACGAGAGCCATCCGGCCCCGGTCAGCGCGCGCACGAACTCGGTCGGATACTTCCGCTCGCGGTCGAGCGCGCGCCAGTACTCCATCGGGAAGCTCGCGCACAGCTTCGCGACCGCGTCGCGGATTTCCCGCAGGTCCTGATCGCGCGCGGACATCTCGGCTTCCCCCGGTCATCGCCCTGGAGCGGTTATTATAAGGGCCCGCTGACAAGCATCCGCTGGCCCATGCCCCACGTTCCCGCATCGACCGCGCTCGCGCGCTTCCGCGTCCTCGACCTGTCGCGCGTGCGCGCGGGGCCGACCTGCGTGCGCCAGCTCGCCGACTTCGGGGCCGACGTGATCAAGATCGAGACGCCGCCCTCGGTCGACGCCGACACGATGGGGGGGCCCCGCCACGGGCCGGACTTCCAGAACCTGCACCGCAACAAGCGCTCGATGACGCTCAACCTGAAGGAGCGCGAGGGCGTCGGCATCTTCATGGAGCTGGTGAAGCGCTCGGACGTCGTGGTCGAGAACTACCGTCCCGACGTGAAGGACCGTCTCGGCATCGGCTACGAATCGCTCGCGAGAGTCAATCCGAAGATCGTGCTCGCGAGCATCTCGGGCTTCGGGCAGGACGGCCCGTACCGCGACCGCCCCGGGTTCGACCAGATCGCGCAGGGCATGGGCGGCTTCATGTCGATCACCGGGATGCCCGGCCAGGGGCCGGTGCGCGCCGGCACCGCGATCGCCGACATCTCCGCGGGACTGTTCGCCGCGCTCGGCGTTCTCACCGCGCTCCTCGAGCGCGAGGCCTCGGGCAAGGGGCAGTGGGTGCAGTCGTCGCTGCTCATGTCGCAGATCGCGCTGCTCGACTTCCAGGCGGCGCGCTACCTGATGAAGGGCGACGTGCCGGGGCAGGCCGGCAACGACCATCCGACCAGCATGCCGACGTCGGCGTACAAGACGAAGGATGGCTACATCAACATCGCGGCGACCGGCGAGACCATGTGGCGGCGCGTGTGCGAGGGCCTGGAGCGCAAGGACCTGCTCGAGCGTGACGACTTCAAGGGCGAGGCGAACCGCTCGAGGAACCGCGTCGCGCTGAATGCCGAGATCAACAAGGCGACCGCGGCGCGCACGAGCGCCGAGTGGATCGAGATCCTCAGCCGGGGGAACGTCCCCTGCGGTCCCATCTACTCGATCGACAAGATGTTCGCCGACCCGCAGGTGCAGCACATCCACGCGGCGGCGAAGGTGAGCAGCCGGAAGCTCGGCGAGTTCCGCATCGTGAATCAGGCGGTGGGGCTGTCGCGCACGCCGGCGTCGATCGCGAGCGCGCCGCCCGAGATCGGCGAGCACACCGACGAGATCCTCGCCGAGCTCGGCCTGGGCGAACGCGTCGCGGAGCTGCGCACCTCGGGCGCCATCGCCTGAGGTTGTGCGCGACCGCGTGCCGGCCGCGCTCGCGTTGCCGCGTTGTCGGGTCGGTGGTCGGCTCGGTCTCGTGTGCTCATCGCTCATCGCGGCGTCCGGCCGTCGGCGCGTCAGCTTGGCTCGACGCCGTGTCGGAGGCGCGGAGCTCGCGGGTGTCGGGCGGCGGGTGGGCGAGCGCGTGGTCGAGCGCGGCGGGGGTCAGTGGGCCGGCGCGGGCGCAGAGCCACTGGAGCGCGGCCGTGTACGGGGCGAGGAGCGCGCC
>DATDMW010000361.1:0-14905 GCA_036518595.1 Burkholderiales bacterium | reverse complement strand
TCCTTCGAGTGGGTCGAATGCCAGTTGTCGAACTCGATATGGAAGCCATCGAGATACTGCTTGCGCCCGCGCGCGATCTCCGCGACGAACTCCTCCGGCGACTTCCCCGCCTTCTCGGCCGCGAGCATGATCGGCGCGCCGGGCGCGTCGTCGGCGCCGACGAAGTGCACCGCGTTGCCCTGCATGCGCTGGAACCGCACCCAGATGTCGGCCTGGATGTACTCCATGATGTGGCCGATGTGGAAGGCGCCGTTGGCGTACGGCAGCGCGGTGGTGACGAACAGCCGGCGAGGCATGCGGGCTTTCGAAAAGCCCCGATTGTAACTCCAAGGAAGCTCGGGCCTCCCGGGGCGGCGGCCCTGGCGAAAAGCGTCAGGCCGAGATGATCCAGGCCGCGATCGCGAGCGCCGCCATCACGGTCGCTGCGAGGATCTTGTTCTCGCGGTCTCCCCACGGACGCGCGCGGCGCAGACCGTACGGCAGCACCATTGCGCCGCTCGTCTCCGGGTCCTGCGGCGCGACTTCGCCCTGCGGGTCGAGCGTCTGCGCGAGCAGGCGCTGCGTCGCCTCGGTCGAGTCGAACGCTCGCGAGAGCCCGCGCGTCGGCACGACCTCGGCCGGCGGCGCCGGCGCGTCCGGCAAAGCGGCCGCGGCCGGCTCCTTCGGCTTGAGCGTCTGCGAGCGGTCGAGGACGACCGTCTGCGTGACGCTCAGCACCGGGTTCGATCCGCTCGTCGACAGTCGCGGATTGGACGCCTCCATCGGCGGCTCGAGCGTCTTGCGGCACTCGCGCAGGTCGGCGGCGAAGTCGGCGGCGCTCTGGTAGCGCTCGTCGACCGACTTCGCCAGCGCCTTGGCGATGATGTAGTCGAGCATCACCGGCACCTGCGGGTTCATCGTGCTCGGGGGCGCCGGGTTGTGGTTCGTGATCTGGTACATCAGGGCGCTGACGCCGTCGCCGTTGAACGGCGTCTTGCCCGTCAGGCACTGGTACAGGATGACGCCCAGGGAGAACACGTCGGAGCGGTGATCGGCGCGCTTGCCGACGACCTGCTCGGGCGACAGGTATTTCGGCGAGCCGAGGATCACGCCGGTCTGCGTCTGCGTCTCGGCCGAGCGCATGCGCGCGATGCCGAAGTCGGCGATCTTGGCGCGGCCGTTCGGCGTGATCAGGATGTTCGCCGGCTTCACGTCGCGGTGCACGACCTGGTGCTCGTGCGCGTAACCGAGCCCCTCGGCGACCTGGGCGGCGATGTCGAGCGCCTGCGCCACCGGCAGCGGCTGCTCCTGCGACAGCATCGACCGCAGCTCGACCCCGTCGATGTACTCCATCGCCATGTAGGCGAGGTTTCCGGTCTTGCCGATGTCGTAGACGATGACGATGTTGGGATGGTTCAGGCCGCCGGCGGCTTTCGCCTCCTGGTAGAACCGGGCCTCGTACTCCTCCATCCCGTCCTGCTCGAGATCCATGTTGATCGTCTTGATCGCCACGGTGCGCGAGAGCAGCGGATCGTTCGCGCGGTAGACGACGCCCATGGCGCCGCGGCCCAGCTCCGCCTGGATCTCGTAGCGGCCGATGCTCCGCTGGGTGCTCATGCCGAGCGCGCTATTTCTTGTTCAGGCTGGCGCGGGTGCTGCGGAACACGGGCCCCCAGATCGGGTGGCCGGCTTCGCTCTTGTCGAGCTCGAAGCGCGGGTCGAGCTCCAGGACCTTGCGGAACTGCTCGCGGCACTTGCGCTCCTCGTTGGTCACGCAGTACGTGAACGCGAGGTACTTGTGCGCGGTGATCTCGTCGCGCTGGAAGGTGAGGCCTTCGTCGAGGCTGCGCCTGAGCAGGCGCTCGGATTCCTCGTAGTCGGCGCTCTCGTAGGCGCGGATCCCGCCGGCGAGGTCCTTGTTCGAGGACGTGCCGATCGCCCTCGAGATTCCCAGCATGGGACGCGAGCTGCATCCCGCAACCAGCACGAGCGCCAGAACCAGCGCAAACCCTCGGCGCGACATCGCCGTCCTCCCTCGTTCAGCGAAACCGGTGGCTGACAATGATACTCTCGCCGGGCTTCACGTTGAGCGTCTGCCGGTGCGCCGGGAACGACCCGTTGCGCACTTCGAGCTGGTGCTTGCCCGGCGTGATCGGCACGGTATGCAGCGGCGGGCTCACGCCGAGCTTCTTGCCGTCGACGAACACCTCGCCCCACGGGAGCACCGAGAACTGCAGCGATCCGGGAGGCCCCTCTCTTTCCTTGGCCGCTTTCCTTTCCGCGAGCGCCGCGAGCTCGAGCCGGTCCTTTTCCTTCTTCGCGGCCAGGTCCTGCTTCTCCTTCTCTTTCTTCGCGGCGAGCTCCTGCTTCTCCTGCTCCTTCCGGGCCGCGGCTTCCTGCCGTTCCTTCTCCTTCTTCGCCGCCGCCTCCTGCCGCTCCTTCTCGCGCCTGGCGGCGAGGTCTTCGCGCGTCGGCTTGGCCTCGACTTTCGGCTTGGCCTCGACTTTCGGCTTGGGCGCGGGCTTGACCGGGCGCTCCTCCACGGGGGCCGGCGCCGGGCGCGTGTCTTCCACCGGCGTCACGCGCGGCGCCTCGGCGCGCGCGCTGCGCGAAGCGGGCGCGACCGCGACCAGCGCGGCCTGCTCGGCCTTGCGGTAGCTGCGCACCGCGAACGCCGAGCCGACGATGAACAGGAACACCAGGGGCGCGACCACGAGCAGCTTCCAGTCGACGGCGAGGCCGCCCGCGAGCCGGTCCAGCCTGAAGCCCGGGAAGGACGAGCGGCTCCGAGGCGGCGGAGGCTGCGTGCGCGAGCGCAGCCGGCGCGGCGCCGCGCCGACCGCGTACACCTCGTGCTCGCGCACGTGCTTGTCGGTGCGCGCGCCTTCGTAGTGGAACAGGTTGGCGTAGTCCTCCGACAGCCGCGCGATGATGTCGTAGTACGAGCGCGAGACCAGGATCTGGCCGGGCTCGGCAAAGGTCATGATGCGCTGCGCGACGTTGATGCCGTCGCCGATGATGTTGGGCTGGCCGTTGATGTCCTTGATGAGGCGCACCGGACCGAGGTTGATGCCGAAGCGCACGCGCAGCAGCGGGCCGCCGTCCGACTGGCTCGCGATCGCGTCGCGCATCGACAGCGCGACGAACATCGCGTCCTCGGGGTCGCCGAGGAAGCTGACGGCGGCGCCGTCTCCGGTGTCGAGGATGATGCGGTCGTCGGCCGCGACCCCCGAGATCGCCTCCGACAGCGTGGTGTTGAACTGCTCCTTGAGCTTCAGCTGCTCGGTCACCGAGCGCCTGGAATACTCGACGATGTCGAGAAACAGGACGCTGCAGATGAAGGTCCGATTGGTGTTGTCAGCCATTGCTCTTGTCTCTTTTCCCCCCGCGCGCGTCCCTCCGACGCGCGCCCGCCGAGTCTGGCCGGGCTGTACGCGATTCTACCCCGGACCGAGCTTCGAAAGGCATCGGAAAGGCGTAGAATATCAATCCATTGTGTCCCGGCACCTCGATTGCCGGAATCGCACCCGCCATGGCCGTCACTCAGGAACAAATTCACGCCGCGTTGAGCCAGATCGTCGATCCGAACACGGGCAAGGATTTCGCGTCGACCAAGTCGGCCCGCAACATCAGGATCGAGAACGGCTCGGTGACGCTCGACGTCGAGCTCGGCTACCCCGCGAAGACCCAGGTCGAGCCCATCCGCAAGCTTCTCTCCGGCGGGCTGCGCGCGGTCCCGGGCGTGGAATCGGTCAAGGTCAACGTCACGAGCAAGATCGTCCCGCACGCGGTGCAGCGCGGCGTCAAGCTCGTCCCCGGCGTCAAGAACATCGTCGCCGTGGCGAGCGGCAAGGGCGGCGTGGGCAAGTCGACCACCGCGGTGAACCTGGCGCTCGCGCTCGCCGCGGAAGGTGCGCGCGTCGGCGTGCTCGACGCCGACATCTACGGGCCGTCGCAGCCGATGATGCTCGGCATCACCGGGCGCCCGGAGTCGAAGGACGGCAAATCGCTCGAGCCGATGACCGGTCACGGCGTGCAGGCGATCTCGATCGGCTTCCTGATCGACGTCGACACGCCGATGGTGTGGCGCGGGCCGATGGTGACGCAGGCGCTCGAGCAGCTGCTGAAGGACACGCGCTGGGAGGACGTCGACTACCTCGTCGTCGACATGCCGCCGGGGACCGGGGACATCCAGCTGACGCTCGCGCAGAAGGTCCCGGTCACGGGCGCGATCATCGTCACGACGCCGCAGGACATCGCCCTCATCGACGCGCGCAAGGGGCTCAAGATGTTCGAGAAAGTCGGCATCCCAATCCTCGGCATCGTCGAGAACATGAGCACTCACATCTGCTCGAGCTGCGGCCACGAAGAGCACATCTTCGGCGCCGGCGGCGCCGAGCGCATGGCGAAGGAGTACGGGGTCGAGCTGCTCGGGTCCCTGCCGCTCGACATCTCGATCCGCGAGCAGGCCGACTCGGGCAAGCCCACCGTGGTGGCCGATCCGGACGGACGGATCGCCGAGGCCTACCGCGCCATCGCGCGCCGGGTCGCGGTGCGCATCGCCGAGCGGCAGAAGGACATGTCGCTGAAATTTCCGAACATCGTGGTGCAGAACACCTAGAAAGGCGGTCAGGGAGCGATGACCATCAAGTCCGACCGCTGGATCCGGCGGATGGCGATGCAGGGCATGATCGAGCCGTTCGAGGCGGGCCAGGTGAAGGAGGTCGACGGCCGCCGCATCGTCTCCTACGGCACCTCGAGCTACGGCTACGACATCCGCTGCTCGACCGAATTCAAGATCTTCACCAACATCAACTCGACCATCGTCGACCCCAAGGCCTTCGACGAGAAGAGCTTCGTCGACTACCGCGGCGACGTCTGCATCATCCCGCCGAACTCGTTCGCGCTCGCGCGCACGGTCGAGTTCTTCCGCATTCCGCGCAACGTGCTCACCATCTGCCTCGGGAAGTCGACCTACGCGCGCTGCGGCATCATCGTCAACGTCACGCCGCTCGAGCCGGAGTGGGAGGGGCACGTGACGCTCGAGTTCTCCAACACGACGCCGCTGCCCGCCAGGATCTATGCCAACGAGGGCGTCGCCCAGGTGATCTTCATCGAGTCCGACGAGGTGTGCGAGACCTCGTACCGCGACCGCGGCGGCAAGTACCAGGGACAGAAGGGCGTCACGCTGCCGAAGATCTGACCTCCGGGAATATGACGGCGGAATGTCCCGCCGTCCCGGCTGTTTACCTCTCGCCGCGGCCGTCCGGCCCGGTGCACCCCCTTGAGGAGACAGCCATGAAGCACGCGCGCATCGCAGTCCTTTTCGGCATTTCCGTGGGTTTTGCTGCGGCGCTCGCCCCGGTCTCGGCCCGGGCGGACGACGTGGTGAGGTGGAAGACGGTCATCGGCATCATCCAGGCCGGAAACCTGGTCGGAAACATCGGCGGGGGCGGCCAGCCCTGGTCGACGACCGGGGGCGAGGCCAAGGTCAACCTGCGCGACGGGCACCTGGAGTTCAACGTGCGGGGTCTGGTGCTCGCCGGCGGGAACACGATCGGTACACCGGGCGCGATCAACCAGGTGAAGGGCACGCTGGTCTGCAATCCGGGCCCGGCCCAGGCGGTCGTGGACGGCGCGCCGGTCGCCTTGAGCCCGACCGGGGACGCTCAGTTCAGCGGGGATCTCGGGACGCTCCCGGCCGACTGCGCGGGCGGCAACGTCGCCTTCCTCGTGCGCATCGTTCCGGCGGATCGCTGGATCGCCAACGGAGCGGTGCGCCAGGGCAACGACTAGCTCGCCCGGCACTATCGCCGCGGCGCCGGCTGGACCGGCGCCGTTTTTTTGTAAGGGTTTGTAAGGCGCCGGCCGGCGGGCCGGCTCGCGGTACACCAGGTATTGCGTTTGTCCCGGGATGCCCCTACCATAAATAGTGGAGGGAGCGTCCGGACACTGGCCGCTCCTGCAGCGAATGCGGAAAATTCCGCTTGACCCTGGGAGGGGCAGACCTATAATTCGCGCAAACGGGCTCCGGTTCGGTTGTCTGCTCAGCGGACGGTCAAACCCGGGCCCGATGCTTTTGCCAAATTGGTTTTTTGCAACGCGGTTTTGCACCGCAGTTTCGACCAGGAGCAGGAGGTCATCATGACAAGCAAGAGTAAGGTGTACGGCTCGCAGGATTTCTTCGCGCTCGACATTCCCGTTACGTAAGTCCGTAAGGAGCCATTGCGATGCAGATGCGTGCCGGTCTAGCCAAAAAAACCATCAAATCCGTCCGACAGCAGGCATACGAAGCAAACCAAGTCTTCGACTCGCACCCCGAGTCGAGCCTGGACTTCGAAAAAGTCCAGCAGGCCGTCCGCGACGGCTATTCAAAACCGTTCCTCCTGATCGATTCCGCGATCGTCCGCGAAAAGGCGCGCCGCTTTGCCGCCGCAATGCCGCGCGTGCGCCCGCACTACGCGGTGAAAGCCAACCCCGACCCCCGCGTGCTGCAGGCCCTGATCGAAGAGGGCGCGGGCTTCGAGATCGCCTCGATCGCCGAGCTCGACGTGCTGCTCGCGCTCGGCGTCCCCGCGGACGAGATCTTCTACTCGAACCCCCTCAGGTCGCGCGACTACATCGAGTACGCCGCGTCGAAGGGCGTCGCGTGGTTCGTCGTCGACAGCCCCGACGAGCTGAAGAAGGTCCACGCGATCAAGCCCGACGCCAAGCTCTATCTGCGCATCGACACGCCCAACATCGGCAGCGACTGGCCCCTGGGCGGCAAATTCGGCGCGCACGGCGCCGAGACGCGCGAGATCGTGGCGCTCGCGGCGAGGACGAAGGCCGATCTCGCCGGCGTCGCCTTCCACGTGGGCTCGCAGTGCCGCAATCCCGAGAACTGGCGCGTCGGCATCGAGAAGGCGCGCCAGGTGTTCGACCTGATGCAGAAGGCCGGCCTCAACCCGCGCCTGCTGAACATCGGCGGCGGCTTCCCGGTGCGCCACGTGAAGCCCATTCCCTCGATCGAGGTGATCGGCGACGTCGTGAATCGGGCGCTCGAGGCGTTCCCGGCGCACATCAAGGTGATCGCCGAGCCCGGGCGCTACATGGTCTCGGACGCCGGCTATTTCGTGTGCCGCGTGATCGGCACGGCGACCCGCGGCGGCAAGCGCTGGATGCACCTCGACGCCGGCCTGTTCGGCGGCATCATCGAGACGACCGAGGGCCTGAAGTACAAGATCCGTACCGACCGCTCGGGGCCCGACATCCCGTGGAACGTCGCGGGGCCGACCTGCGACTCGATCGACGTCGTCATGCGCGACGAGCTGCTGCCCTCGGACCTCGAGGAGGGCGACTTCGTCTACCTCAAGAATGCGGGCGCCTACACCACGGCGTACGCGAGCAATTTCAACGGGTTTCCGCTGCCCGAGGTGCGCGTCATCTGACGGGGGACGCCAGGCGGGAGAAGGGCGCGCTCCGGCGCGCCCTTCTTATTTTGCGCGCTCGTAGACGACGAAGTCGTAGCGCAGGTCCGCGGCGCCAGCGCCCGCCTCGCGGCTGACCTCGCGCCACTCGGCGCGGTCGTAGGCAGGGAAGACGACGTCGCCCTCGACGTCGGCGTCGATCTCGGTCACGTCGAGCCGGTTCGCGAGCGGAAGCGCGAGCGCGAAAATGTCCGCGCCGCCGATGACGAAGATCTTCTTGGCGCCCGACGCGGCGGCGAGCGCCGCTTCGAGCGAATGCACGACGCGGCAGCCCGGCGCGGCGTAGCCGGCGCGCCGCGTCACGACGATGTTGTCGCGGCCCGGAAGCGGCCTGCCCATGCGCTCGATGATCGATTCGTAGGTCCTGCGTCCCATGACGACGGGATATCCCAGCGTCAGCGCCTTGAAGCGCTTCAGGTCCTCGGGAAGGTGCCAGGGCAGGTCGTTGTTCCGCCCGATCACGCCGTTGCGCGCGACCGCGACGAGCAGGGAGACGACGGGACGATTCACGGCGCGGCGGGGGTCGGAAAACGCCTGGCATTATAATGACCGCGATGAAAGTCGCGCTCGACTTCCCGCAGCGCTACTACCCCAAGTCCTTCCTCAAGCTGCTGCTGTTTGCGTTCGGCGCGGTGGTGCTGCCTCTGATCGTCGCTTTCGTGAACGCCGCGGTGTACGTGGATAGACTTGCGGACCAGAGCCAGAGCGCGGTCGCCCAGGCGGCGCAGGCCGGTCGCGCGAGCCGCCAGCTCATGGAGCAGGTGACCGCGCTCGAGCGCGTGGTGCGCCAATACCTCGTGCTCGGCGACGGCGGCCTGATCGACGACTACCGGCAGCTGCGCGCGGGATTCAAGTCCACGACGAGCGAGCTGTCGCTGCTGCCGCTCGACGAGGTGCAGCTGCAGGAGCTCAACCGTACGATCGACAAGGAGCAGGAGCTGTACGACATGCTGGTCAAGACGCCGCTGCGTCCGCGCGAGAGCGCGGCGCTGATCGAGGGCTACGTATCGCTCTCCGATCTCGCGCGCGGCGTGCTCGAGGTCAGCAACAAGCTGATCGACCGCGAGCTCGAGCGCATGCGCGAAACCGGCGCGCACGCGCAGCGCATCCTCTGGTGGCAGCTGATCGCGACCATCCCGGTCGGCGTGCTGATCGCGATCGGCGTGACCTTCCTCATCGCGCGCCCGATCCAGCAGCTCGACCACGCCATCCGGCGCCTGGGCGCCGGCCAGTTCTCCGGCGACATCCGCGTGAAGGGGCCCGAGGACCTCGAGTACCTGGGCAAGCGGCTCGACTGGCTGCGCCAGCGCCTCGCCGAGCTCGAGCAGCAGCAGCGCCTGTTCCTGCGGCATGTCTCGCACGAGCTGAAGACGCCGCTCACCTCGCTGCGCGAGGGCTCGGAGCTGCTCGCCGACGGCGCGACCGGCCGCCTCACCGAGCAGCAGCTGGAGATCGCCGGGATCCTGCGCCAGAAGAGCCTGCAGCTCCAGGGCCTGATCGAGGAGCTGCTCGACTACCAGCGGGCGCAGGAGAGCGTGGCGCGCCTGGAGTTCGCCCCGGTGCGGCTCGACGCCGTGATCCGGCGGGTGGTCGAGGATTACCGGCTCGCCGCCGCGCGGCGCGCCATCCGCACGCAGCTGCACCTCGAGCCGGTCATGCTGCGCGGCGACGGCGAGAAGCTGCGTGTCGTAGTGGACAATCTCGTCTCGAACGCCGTGAAATATTCTCCGGACGGCGGTACGATAACGCTCGCATTGAGGCGCGAGCACGAGAGCGTCATTTTGGACGTCTCGGACACCGGCCCCGGGATCCCGGCCGAAGACCACGGACGGATCTTCGACTGGTTCTTCCGCGGCGAGCACGGGCACCACGGGCGCGTCCAGGGCAGCGGTCTCGGCCTCGCCATCGCGAAAGAGCTCGTATCCGCCCACTCCGGGCGCATCGAAGTAGTTAACGACGGGGGCGCCGGGGGCCACTTCCGTGTCAGCTTGCCGACGACTTAGGTCGATGAAGAATCTATCCGCGCTCGGGCTGGTGTGCCTCCTGGTGGCCGCGTGCAACCATCTTCCCTTGCCGCTGTCGGATGACTTCGAGTCCCGGGACGTCACGTCGCTGATTGCGCAGGCGAACCGGTTCGCCGGGCTGCAGGGCGACGATCAGAAAAAGGACATGAACGCCGCGACGCAGAGCTTCGCCAAGGATCGCAGCGCCGTGTCGCGGATCCGTCTCGCGCTGCTCCTGTCGCTGCCCGGCACCCCGTTCACGGACGAGGCCCGGGCGCTCACGCTGCTCGAGCCGCTCGCGTCCGGCGGCGGGGCCGCGAAGGCGGCGCCATTGCGGCAGTTCGCCGTGCTGGTCCACGCCGAGCTGGGGGAACGCGTGCGCGAGCAGCGCCGCTCGGCGCTGCTGCGCGAGCAGTCGGCGCAAATGAAGGAACAGCTCGACGCGCTGCGCGCGATCGAGCGCAGTATCATCGAACGAGGAAAGCAAAAATGAGCAAGCCGTCCATCCTGCTGGTCGACGACGATGCCGACATCCTGCGGCTCGTCTCCATGCGCCTGACAGGCGCCGGCTACAGCGTCGTCGCGGTCGACAGCGCCGAGAAGGCGCTCGCCGCCTTCGCCGTGTCGCGCCCGCAGGTCGTGGTGACCGACCTCAAGATGAGCGGCATGGACGGCATGGCGCTGTTCGAGGAGATCCGAAAGCAGGCGCCCACGCTCCCCGTGATCCTCCTCACAGCGCACGGCACGATTCCCGATGCCGTTGCCGCGACGCAGCGCGGCGTGTTCGGTTTCCTGCCGAAGCCCTTCGACGGCAAGCTGCTGCTCGAGCAGGTCGAGCAGGCGCTGCGGGTTTCCGGCGTTGGCGCGGGCGCCGCCGCGGGCGGGGACCGCGACTGGCTGGGCGAATTCATCACGCGCAGCTCCGCGGTCGAGGAGACGCTGCGCCAGGCGCGCCTCGTCGCCCAGTCCGACGCGAGCGTCTTCATCCGCGGGGCGAGCGGCACCGGCAAGGAGCTGCTCGCGCGCGCCATTCACCGCGCGAGCAAGCGCGCCGACAAGCCCTTTGTCGCGGTCAACTGCGCGGCGATCCCGGAGAACCTGCTCGAGTCCGAGCTGTTCGGCCATCGCAAGGGCTCGTTCACGGGCGCGATGTATGACCACAAGGGGCTGTTCCCGACCGCCGACGGCGGGACGCTCTTCCTCGACGAGATCGGCGACATGCCGCTCGCCCTGCAGGCGAAGCTCCTGCGGGTGCTGCAGGACGGGGAAGTGCGTCCCGTCGGCGCGACGCAGTCCGTGCCGGTGGACGTGCGCATCATCTCGGCCACGCACCGCGACATCGACGCGCAGCTCAAGGCCGGCCAGTTCCGCGAGGACCTGTATTACCGGCTGAACGTCGTCTCGGTGTCGCTGCCGCCGCTCGCCGAGCGGCGCGAGGACGTCGTGCCCCTCGCCGCGCACTTTCTGCGCGCGACGGCCGAGCGCTACGGCAAGGACGTGCAGGCCTTCGCGCCCGATGCCCTCGAGCTGCTCATCGCGGCGCCCTGGCCGGGCAACGTGCGCCAGCTGCTCAACCTGGTGGAGCAGGTGGTGGCGCTGTCGTCGTCGCGGATCGTGCCGGCCTCGCTCGTGCAGCAGGCGCTGCGCGAGGAGCCGAAGCCGCTCGCCTCGCTGGAGGAGGCGCGGCGAGGGTTCGAGCAGGAATACCTCGTGCGCATCCTGCGGATGACGCGCGGCAACGTCACGCAGGCGGCGAAGCTCGCGCACCGGAACCGCACCGAGTTCTACAAGCTGCTGGAGCGCCACCGCCTCGAGCCGCGCATGTTCAAGCCGGAGAAATAGCGTTTTGCGGCGCCCCTGTCGCCTGCCGGCGACAGGAAATAATCTTTTCGCTCATGCCCTTCGTCCGGGGCGCCGTACGTGCGTCGCGCGGGGACGACATTCCGCCCTTCCGCGCCGCTCGATCGCGGAATTCATCTACCTGAATTACTGGAGAAAGCTCGGCTGGCACCTCCCTTGCTAATGCTTCCACAACTTTGGCCCAAAAGAGCCAGCTCGACTCAGGGAAAGGAAGCAGTACCGTGAAACTTCGCAGCACAAGACTTGGCGACAGGCGGTAAAGATGATGAGCGCCGAGAACGGAACGATGGGCGGTGGTCGCCGGCTGAACCCGCTGGTCGCGGGTGCGGCGGTATCGGTGATGGTCTTCAGCCTGGTCGGCATCGCCGCCATGACGGGGATGCTGCCCGGCGCGATGTCGGAGAAGGGCGTCGAGGTCGCGCCGGCGCCGGTGGCGCCGAGAGTGGCCGCGTGCCCGAGCTGCGGGACCGTCGAGTCGATCCGCGAGGTCGAGCTGAAGGGCGAGGCGACGGGCCTGGGCGCGGTTGCCGGCGGCATCACCGGCGCCGTGGTCGGCCACCAGGTGGGCAACGGCCGCGGCCAGGACGCGATGACGGTGCTCGGCGCGGCCGGCGGCGCGTATGCCGGGAACGAGATCGAGAAGAACGTGAAGAAGCACATCGTCTACCGGGTGACGGTGAAGATGGACGACGGCTCGTTCCGGACCGTTTCGCAGGCGGCCGCGCCGTCGTTCTCGGTCGGCGACAAGGTGCGCATCGTGCAGGGCGCCCTGCACGCGGCGAAGTCGTAAGGAGGCAGGACAGCTTTACCCGGCCGGTCGAGCAACCCCTCCCTTGCTCGGCCACGTCGGTGCTCTGCCCGCCGCCTCGCGGCGGCGGGTATCAATACAGCGGGACCCGCCCGGCGCGAGCCGGGCGGGGAACGCATCCCCGGCTCCTAGACCGCGATCGGCGCCTTGATCGCGGGGTGCGGGTCGTAGCCTTCCAGCGTGAAATCCTCGTAGCGGAACCCGAAGATGTCGTTCACCGCCGGGTTGAGCCGCATGCGCGGGAGCGGCCGCGGCTGGCGCGAGAGCTGCTCGCGCGCCTGGTCGAGGTGATTGAGGTACAGGTGCGCGTCGCCGAAGGTATGGACGAACTCGTGCGGCCTGAGGCCGCAGACCTGCGCGACCATCATCGTGAGCAGGGCATACGACGCGATGTTGAACGGCACCCCGAGGACGACGTCGGCGCTGCGCTGGTAGAGCTGGCACGACAGGGCCCCGTCCGCGACGTAGAACTGGAACAGCGCGTGGCACGGCGGCAGCTTCATCCGCGGGATCTCCGCCGGGTTCCACGCGGTCACCATGTGCCGGCGTGAATCGGGCCGCGTCCGGATCGAGCGCACCACGTGGGCGATCTGGTCGATCGTGGCGCCGTCGGGGCCCGGCCAGCTGCGCCATTGCGACCCGTACACCGGCCCGAGGTCGCCCTTCTCGTCGGCCCACTCGTCCCAGATGGTGACGCCGTGCTGCTGCAGCCAGCGGACGTTGGTGTCGCCGCGCAGGAACCACAGCAGCTCGTAGACGATCGACTTGAGGTGGACCTTCTTCGTGGTCAGCAGCGGGAAGCCCGCCGCGAGATCGAAGCGCATCTGCCAGCCGAAGACGGACAGCGTGCCGGTCCCGGTGCGGTCGCTCTTCTCGTGCCCGTGCTCGAGCACGTGGCGCATCAGGTCGAGGTATTGCTTCACTGCCTCAGTGGCGAATTCAGTGCGCGATATACGCGAACAGCTCGCGCGCCGACTGGAAACGGTCATCGGGTCGCTTCGCCATGAGGCGGTCCACGATCCCCTGGTAGCCCGCGAGCCGCTGCGGCAGCCGTGGCACCGGCGAATTCACGTGCTGGTAGGCGAGCGCCGGCGCGTTGCTCGCGGTGAACGGAAGCTTGCCGGTCAGCATCTCGTAGAGTATCACGCCGACCGAGTACAGGTCGCTGCGCTCGTCCTGTCGCGCGCTCTCGTACTGTTCGGGACTCATGTAGAGCGGCGTCGCGAGGACGAGCCCGGCGTGCGTGACGGTGCTGCGGCCGTCGACCTCCTTCGCCAGCCCGAAATCGACGAGCGCGAGGCGATTGCCTTCACGGAACATGATGTTCTGCGGCTTGATGTCCCGGTGCATCACGCCGGCCGAGTGGACGGCGTCGAGCGCCTTGGCGAGCTGCATCAGGACCTTGAGCGCCTCCATCGACGACAGGCCGCGAGCGATGCGCGCCTTCAGGTCGCCCCCGCCGAAGTATTCCATTGCGAGGAACGCGCAGTCGTCGCTGACGCCGTGATCGTAGATGGCGACGACGTGCTCGTTCTGGATCTTCGAGATGATCCGGCACTCGCGGCGAAAGCGCTCGAGGAACTGCTCGTCGCGCAGCACCGTCCGGTCGAGCACCTTGAGCACGAGCTGCAGGCGCGTCTCCTCGCGCTCGGCGAGATAGACCTTGGCCATCCCGCCTTCGCCGATCTGGCGCAGGATCTTGTAGCCGCGCACGCGCACGGCGTCCTTGCGCGCGGGCATTCCGATCGTGGAAATGTCGAGTGGCTGGGAGCGCGTCTGCGTGTCCGCGGGGTTGTACGCCTCGGCCACGTCGAGCCGGGCCTCGCGCAGGGCGATCGCCAGCCGCGTCCCCGTAATCTCGGTCTTGCGCAGGAAATCGGCGGCGCCCGCCTTGACCGCGCGCACCGCGTGGTCCTCGCCCCCCAGGCCGGCGAGGATGACGGTCGGCGGCAAGTCCGAGCTCGCGGCGTGGAATCCGCGCAGCCAGTCCAGCCCGTCCTCGCCGCACGGGGCATCGGACAGGAGCAGCGCGTCGTAGCGGCGCCAGTAGAAGTCGCGCGGCGGACGGCCGCGCTCGCGCGGCGGCCATTGCTCGACCTGCGCTTCGGGCATCGCCTCGCGCAGCTGGGCGACGATCCGCGCGCGCTCGGCGTCGGAATCCTCGATGAGGAGCACTCTCATGGGCGGTGCGCGATCATAACCGCTGGGGGCCCGGACCGGATGCGGACTTTGCCCTCGGGGGCGCCTCGCGCCAACCCCGGACGGGCGAGGCCGCCGGCGACGCGGGACTAGCGCTCCCCGGGGCGCGGCTCGCCCGACGCCGTCGGACGCGACGGGTCCGCGCACCACTCGCTCCAGGATCCGGCGTAGACGCGGCCGGTCGGCAGGCCCGCGACGGCCATCGCGAGCACGTTGTGGCAGGCGGAGACGCCCGAGCCGCAGTAGTGCACGACGTCGCCGTCTCCGGCGGCGGCGGCGAGCTCGGCCCGGAGCGCTTCCGGGCGCTTGAAGCGGCCGGAGGCGTCGAGGTTGTCGCGGAAGAAGCGGTTGCGAGCGCCGGGAATCCGGCCGCCGACCGGATCGAGGGTCTCGTTCTGCCCGCGGTAGCGGTCGGGCGCGCGGGCGTCGAGCAGCGTCAGCTCGCCGAGATGCGCGCGCACGAACGCGGCATCGACGTGCTCGGGACGGCGCGTCGGCGACCAGCGAGCCGCGACCGGCGCCGGCACATCAGGGCCGACGGGCCGGTTCTCCGCGACCCACTGGCCCCAGCCGCCGTCGAGCACGGC
>DATDMW010000360.1:0-14639 GCA_036518595.1 Burkholderiales bacterium | reverse complement strand
GTCGACGCGCAGA
The DNA here is from genome assembly GCA_036518595.1 of Burkholderiales bacterium. GTDB lineage: Bacteria > Pseudomonadota > Gammaproteobacteria > Burkholderiales > SG8-39 > VBDM01. Next base: position 14,626 of record DATDMW010000360.1, on the reverse strand, counting down.
TGGACGACGGCCGGCCGAACACCGGCCAGCTCCGCGCATTCACCGGCGCCGCGAACGCCGATGTTCCCACCAACGCGCCGGCGATCCCCAACAACAACTACGGCGAAGTGGGGACCACGTACAACTTCTGCCAGCCGCTCTAAGCGGCAGGCTGCCCGCAGAAAGCCCGCCTCGCGCGGGCTTTCGCTTTTTTCAGTGCCCGAGTAGCCGCGCCTCCGCGGCGGCGAGCTGCTCCGGCCCGCCCAGAAGCACGACGACGTCGCCCTCGGCGAGCTCGGTCTCCGGGCCGGGACGGACCATGCGCGTCTCGCGACGCCGTATCGCCGGCACGGTGACGCCGATCGCATCGAGCGCGAGCTCGCCGAGCCGCCGGCCGGCGCCGCGCGCTCCGGGATGCAGGGCGACCGAGCGCAGACGGGGCGATCGCGCCTCATCGGGGTCGCTCGCCTCGTCCGACTCGCCGCGATAGAAGCCGCGCAGCAGATCGTAGCGGTGCGCGCGCACGTCGCGGATCCGCCGCACGACGCGGGTCAAGGGCACGCCGACGAGCATGAGCGCGTGCGAGCCGAGCATGAGACTCGACTCGAAAGTCTCGGGGACCACCTCGGCTGCGCCGGCGGCGAGCAGCCGATCGAGGTCGGCGTCGTCGAGCGTGCGTACCAGCACCGGCAGCGCCGGGTTCACATCGTGTGCGTGGTGGATGACCTTCAGCGCCCGGGCCGTGTCGGCGAACGTGACCACGAGCGCGCCGGCCCGGGCCAGGCCGGCCGCGACCAGCGCTTCCCGATGCGAGGCGTCCCCGTACACGACCGCATCGCCCGCGGCCCCCGCCTGGCGCACCCGCTCGGGGTCGAGGTCGAGGGCGATGTAGCGTATGTCCTCCTGCTCCAGCAAGTGCGCGAGGCGCTGACCGGTGCGTCCGTACCCGCAGACAATGACGTGATTTTCGGTCGCCAGGCTCTGCACAGCGATGCGATGCAGCTCCAGCGATTTCAGCATCCATTCCGAACTCGCCCAGCGCATGACGAGTCGGTCGCTCGCCTGGAGAATGAAGGGCGAGACGAGCATCGAGATCAGCATCGCAGCGACCACGAGCTGCGAGAATTCCGCGCCGAGCAGACCGACATCGGTGGCCTGGACGATCAACACCAGGCCGAACTCTCCCGCGTGCGCGATGGCGAGCCCGATGCGCAGCGCGCTTCCCGGCCCCGAGCCGAAGAAACGGGCGAGCGCAGCGGTGAGCGCGAGCTTGAACGCCACCGGCAGCACGACCAGTACCAGCACCAGCGGAGCCTCGTGCGCCACGATGCGCACGTCGAGCTTCATTCCCATGGTGACGAAGAACAGGCCGAGCAGCACCTCGCGAAACGGTTTGATGTCCTCCTCCACCTGGTGCCGGTACGGCGTCTCGGCGATCAGCATCCCGGCGAGAAAAGCGCCCAGCGCCAGGGACAGGCCCGCGATCTCGGTGAGCCAGGCGAGCCCGAGCGTCAGCAACAGCACATTGAGGATGAAGAGCTCGTGCGAGCGGCGACCGGCGACCACATGCAGCCACGGTCGCATCAGCCGGTGTCCGAGGAAGAGCACGACACCGAGGACGATTCCGGCCTTGACGAGCGCAAGGCCGAGCTGGCGCGCGACGTCGCCGCCGTGCGCGATCGCCGGGATCACGATCAGGAGAGGGACCACCGCGAGATCCTGAAAGAGGAGCACGCCGACGATGCTGCGTCCGTGGTCGGTATCGAGCTGCATGCGCTCCGACAGCATGCGCATCACGATCGCGGTGGATGACATGGCGAGCGCGCCGCCTACTGCAAGAGCAGGTTCCCATGCGAATCCCGCCAGCGGCGCCACCACCATGACGGTCCCCGCCGTGAGTAGCACCTGCGCCAGACCGAGCCCGAACACCGCGCGGCGCATGGTGAACAACGTCGGCAGATTGAATTCCAGGCCGATCGAGAACATCAGGAACACGACCCCGAACTCGGCCAGGCGGCGCAGCTGCTCGGAGTCCGGGATCAGGCCGAACGCGAACGGGCCGATCACCACGCCGACGAGCAGATACCCGAGCAGAGGCGGCAGGTGCACCCACCGGAACGCCGTGACCGCGACCACCGCGCTGGCGAGCAACAGCAGGATCAGCTCGAGCGTGCTACCCATTCGGAAGTCTTTGAGGCATAAGGCAAGTTTCTGATTGTGGAAAGGGCCTCTGATATACTGAGCGCATGATAATGGCCTCTTCCGGCGCCAGCACGGTCGGCGCCGCCGATTCGGCGCTCGATCTCGCCCGAAAAGTCCTCGTCATCGAGGCCGACGCCGTGTCGGCGCTCGCGTCGCGCATCGATCAGAGCTTTCTCGCCGCCCTCGATCTGCTGCTTTCGTGCCGCGGGCGCGTCGTCGTGAGCGGCATGGGCAAGTCCGGACACATCGCGCGCAAGATCGCCTCCACGATGGCGAGCACCGGCACGCCCGCGTTCTTCGTGCACCCAGCGGAAGCAAGCCACGGCGACCTCGGCATGATCACGCGCGAAGACGTCGTGGTCGCGCTCTCGTATTCCGGCGAGAGCGACGAGCTGCTCACGATCATACCGCTCATCAAGCGGCAAGGCGCCAAGCTGATCGCGATCACGGGAAACGACGCCTCGGCGCTCGCGAAGGAGGCCGACGTTTGCCTGGACGCCCGCGTTTCGCAGGAGGCTTGCCCGCTCAACCTGGCGCCCACGGCGAGCACGACCGCCGCGCTCGCGCTGGGAGACGCGCTCGCGATCGCGCTGCTCGACGCGCGGGGCTTCGGTGCCGACGACTTCGCGCGCTCGCATCCCGGGGGCTCGCTCGGCAGAAGGCTGCTCACGCATGTGAGCGACGTGATGCGGACCGGCGACGACGTGCCGCAGGTCGCCGAAAGCGCGTCGCTGAGCGACGCGCTGCGCGAGATGTCGCGCAAGCGCATGGGCATGACGGCGGTCGTCGACCGCTCGCGACGCGTCGTCGGCATCTTCACCGACGGCGACCTGAGGCGAGCACTCGAGCGCTCGTCCGATCTACGCGCGGTCGCGCTGCCCGACGTGATGACCCGCAACCCGCGGACCATACAGGCCGGCAAGCTGGCCGTGGAAGCCGTCGAGATGATGGAGCGACACAAGATCAACCAGCTCCTGGTCGTCGACGAGCAGGGTGGTCTTGCCGGCGCCCTGAACATGCACGACCTTTTCCGAGCGAAGGTCATTTGATGCGCACGCGGCGGGAGGCGCTTGCGCACGCCAGGCGCGTGCGGTTCATGGTGTTCGACGTCGATGGCGTGCTCACCGACGGCGCGCTCTACCTGGTCCAGGGGGGCGAGATGAAGGTTTTCCACGTGCGCGACGGCCACGGCGTCAAGATGCTGCACGAGATCGGCATCCAGACCGCCCTGCTCTCCGGCCGGCGCTCCGCGCTCGTGGACGCGCGCGCCGCCGAGCTCGGAATCAGGATCGTGGAGCAGGGCTGCGCCGACAAGGCTGCCGGTTTCGACAAACTGCTTTCGCGCGTCGGAGTCCCGGCCAGCGCTGCCGGCTACATGGGCGACGACTTCCCGGATCTTCCCGTCATCGAGCGATGCGGATTCGCGGCAAGCGTACCGGACGCCCCGCCGGCAGTCCGGCGTAGCGCCCACTACGTGACCCGCGCTGCCGCCGGTCGGGGCGCGGCGCGCGAGGTCTGCGAGTTCATCCTCGAGGCGCAAAAGACTCTTTCGCGCGCCGCCCGGAGGACGCTCGCGTGAAGATCCGCGCCGCCAATGCCCTGCCGCTGGGGCTGATGTTCCTCCTCGGGGCCATGACGTTTCTGTTGCAGTACGCCGTGCAGCGGGGCGGCCCCGGAGACGCGCGCCCGGCGCGGCACGAGCCCGACGCGGTGATCGAGAATTTCCGCGTCGACAGCCTGGGCAAGGACGGCAAGCCGGAGGCGACCTTCTCCGCGCCCAAGATGTTCCATTTCCCCGACGACGACTCGGCCGAGGTGCTGTATCCGCGCATGGTGAAGCTCGCCGACGACGGTGGCCATCTCGTCGCCACGGCGAACCGCGGAGTGCTCACCAAGGACGGCGAGGAAGGCTTCCTCTACGGCAACGTCGTGCTGGTGCGCGAAGGGACACCCGGGCGGGAGTCGCTGCGCGCCGAGACCGAGTTCCTGCACATCGTGAACGACCAGCATGTGCTTCAGACCGACCGGCCTGTGGTCATCACCGAGGGCAACTCCATCGTGAGCGGCGTCGGCATGGAGATGCATCAGGATACGCGCGAGCTGAAGCTTTTCTCCCAGGTCCGCGGGACGATCGATGCGAAGAAATAGGGCCGTCGCGCCATGGCTCTTGGTCGCGGCGGTCGTCGCGGCGCTGCCGTGCGCCGGACGCGCCGAGCGCTCCGACCGGGAAAAGCCCGTCAACATCGAGTCGGACCGGATGACGGCCGACGACGCCAAGAAGACCGCGACGTTCGAAGGCAGCGTGGTGCTCACGCAGGGCACGCTCACGATCCGCGCCGACCGCATCGTCGTGCGCCAGGACGAGTCAGGCTTTCAGTACGGCGTCGCGTACGGCACTCCCGCCAAGTTCCGCCAGAAGCGCGAGGGCGCCGACGAGTTCGTCGACGGCGAGGCGTTGCGGCTCGAGTACGATGGGCGCGCCGAGCGCGTGGAGCTCTTCGACGACGCGCATCTGCACCGCGACGGCGGCGACGACGTGCGCGGAAACTACATTTCCTACGACTCCAAGACGGAGTACTTCACGGTGAACTCCGGCAAGCAGGCAGCCAAGGACGGCCGCGACAGCCGCGTGCGGGCCACGATCATGCCGAAGAAATCGGAGCCCACCAAGAACTCCGCGCCACCGAAACCGCCTGCGCCGCTGGAACTGAAGCCTGATACCTCGGTTCCCAAGCCCGGACAGCAATGATCGTTGCGCCGCGCGACGGACGAAGCTCATGAAACAGCTGCGGGCGGACGGACTCAAGAAGCGCTACAAATCCCGCGTGGTGGTCAAGGACGTCTCGCTGGAAGTCTCCAGCGGGGAAGTCGTCGGGCTGCTCGGTCCCAACGGCGCGGGCAAGACCACCTGCTTCTACATGATCGTTGGGCTGATTCCCGTCGACGGTGGCCACATCCATCTCGACGCAAAAGAGATCAGCCACATGGCGATGCACAGCCGCGCGCGTCTCGGGCTGTCGTACCTGCCTCAGGAAGCCTCGGTCTTCCGAAAGCTCACCGTCGAGGAGAACGTCCGCGCCGTGCTCGAGCTGCAGAACCTGCCCGAGGACGAGGTGCAGCAGCGTCTCGAGGGGTTGCTGCACGATCTCAGCATCGCCCATCTGCACCATTCGACGGCCCTGTCGCTGTCCGGCGGTGAACGCCGCCGCGTCGAGATCGCGCGCGCGCTCGCGACACGGCCGAGCTTCATTCTCCTCGATGAGCCGTTCGCGGGAGTCGACCCAATCGCCGTGCTCGACATTCAGAAGATCATCGGATTTCTGAAGGAACGCGGGATCGGAATTTTGATCACAGACCATAACGTGCGAGAAACGCTCGGTATTTGCGATCGCGCCTACATCATCAACGATGGCAGCGTTCTGGCATTCGGCAAACCCGACGAAATTGTCTATAATGAGAGCGTTAGACGCGTCTATCTGGGCGAGAACTTCCGCCTCTAGAGAGCGCCTGCGTGCCCTTCTGCTGGAAAAGTTCCGCGACAACGGGCACTCGCAGCGCATACTCTGGTCTTCCATGAGCCTCGAAAAACAACTCCGGAAGCACCATCCCGTCCGCGACAGCTTGCAATGAAGCAGACACTCCAGCTCAAGCTCTCGCAGCATCTCACGCTCACTCCGCAGCTGCAGCAGTCGATACGGCTGCTGCAGCTGTCGACGATGGAGCTGAACCAGGAGCTGGAGAAATTTCTCGCCGACAATCCATTGCTCGAGCGCGAAGAGCCCGCGGCGGAGACGCCGATCACGCGCATGAACGGAGAGGCGGCGCCGGTGCAGGTCACCGCCGATGAGGCTCGCAGCGAGCCCGCGCAGGCGGAAAGCGCTCCTTCCGAGCTCGACTGGCTCGCCGACGCGGCGCCTTCGGGCGGAGCGCGCGACGACGGTGAAGAAGGCGATTACCCGCAGCTCGCGGCCGACTCGCCGACGCTGCGCGAGCACCTGCTGTCGCAGATCACGCTCACCAACCTCGAGTCCCGCGATCGCAGCATCGTGGCGGTCCTCATCGAGGCGCTCGACGAGGACGGTTATCTGACGCAGCCGCTCGAGGAGCTGGTCGAGCTGCTGCCCGCCGAGCTCGGGATCGAGCTCGACGAGCTCCAGATCGGCCTGAAGCACCTGCAGAACCTCGACCCGACCGGCATCGGCGCGCGCGATTGCGCCGAATGCCTGGAGTTGCAGCTTCTCGCTCTGCCGGATTCGACGACCGGCCGGACGCTCGCCCTGAGCGTCGTCCGCAAGCATCTGCAGCTCCTCGCCACCCGCGACTTCGCGAAGCTGCGCAAGACGCTGCAATGCTCGGAGGACGAGCTGCGCCAGGCGCAGCATCTCATCCAGAGTCTAAACCCGCGGCCCGGCGCGGCGTTCAGCGCCGTCGAGACGCGCTACGTCGTTCCCGATGTCGTCGTGAAGAAGGTCAAGGGCGTATGGGTCGCCAGCCTGAATCCGGAGGCGGTACCGAAGCTGCGCATCAACCGGATGTACGCCGAGATCCTCCAGGGCAACCGGAACAATTCAGGCGGCCAGCTGTCCCAACAACTGCAGGAGGCACGCTGGTTGATCAAGAACGTACAACAGCGTTTCGAGACCATCTTGCGCGTGTCGCAGGCGATCGTGGACCGCCAACGGCATTTCTTCGAGCACGGCGAGGTAGCCATGCGGCCGCTGGTTCTGCGCGAGATCGCCGACACCCTCGGACTGCACGAGTCGACGGTGTCGCGCGTCACGACCCAGAAATTCATGCTGACACCGCGCGGCATTTTCGAGCTCAAGTATTTCTTCGGCAGCCACGTCTCGACCGAAACCGGCGGCGCCTGCTCCGCCACGGCCATCCGTGCACTCATCAAGCAGCTGGTCGCCGCCGAGGACGCAAAGCGCCCGCTCTCGGACAGCAAGATCGCGGAGATCCTCGGACAGCAGGGAATCGTGGTCGCCCGGCGTACGATTGCGAAGTACCGGGAGTCGTTGCACATTCCGCCCGTCAATCTGCGCAAGTCGCTCTGATCCGCGCGCCTTGCTGGGCGGGTCCGGAACGGAGCACGAGCGCCCGAGAAGGAGTCGTCATGAACGTCACGGTAAGCGGTCACCATGTCGCAGTCACGGCCGCCATCCGCAGCTATGTCGAGACCAAGCTCTCGCGCATCAGCCGTCACTTCGATCACGTAATCGATGTCAACGTGATACTCAGCGTAGACAAGACCGGCCAGAAGGCCGAGGCCAGCTGTCACGTGCGCGGCAAGGAGATCTTCGTCGAGAGCGATGACCAGGATCTGTATGCGGCGATCGACCTTCTGGTCGACAAGCTGGATCGGCAGATCATCAAATACAAGGACCGTGTCAGGTCGCATCCTCATGACGCTTTGAAGCACAGGGATTCGGCCGGCTGATCCTCGGGGTCCCGCGATGCTGGCGGCCGGCCCCGGTGCTGGTGTAACATGCGTCGATTTCGGCTGGACGAGACTCAAACTGGCGACAGGCGCCGGACGGCGGCTAGCGCAATGAACCTCATAGCGAAACTCCTTCCTCCCTCCAACATCGTTCTCGACCTCGACGTCACCAGCAAGAAGCGCATGTTCGAGCAGGCGGGCCTGCTGTTCGAGAACAACCAGGGAGTCGCGCGCAGCCTCGTCTTCGACAGCCTGTTCGCGCGCGAGCGTCTCGGGTCCACAGGCCTCGGCCACGGCGTCGCCATCCCCCACGGACGGATCAAGGGGCTGAAAGAGGCAGTCGGCGCGTTCGTGCGGCTCGCACAGCCGGTGCCGTTCGACGCGCCCGACGGCAAGCCCGTCTCGCTCGTCTTCGTGCTGCTGGTCCCCGAGCACGCCACCGAGCGCCATCTACAGATCCTCTCCGAGCTCGCGCAGATGTTCGCCGACCGGGAATTGCGGGAGCGGTTCGCTTCGGACGACAATCCGGGCCTGCTGCATCAGCACATCACCGAGTGGAACCCGCATGTTCCAGATCAGCGTCGCGCGGCTGTATGAGGAGAACCGAGAGAAGCTCCAGCTCGCCTGGGTCGCGGGCAAGCCGGGCGGCGAAGCGCCCCTGCAGCGGGACTCGAGCGACGCCCCGGCGCTCGTAGGCCACCTCAACCTCATCCACCCCAACCGCATTCAGGTCTTCGGCGCCCACGAGGCGTCGTACCTGCGCTCGCTCGATGCGCCGCGCTCACAGCAGCTGCTCGAGGAGCTGTTCGCGGCACGGCCCGCGGCGCTGCTGTTCGCCGACGGCGTCGCGCCCGACGCGCGGCTCATCGATCGGGCCGAGCGCTCGGGCACGCCCGTGCTCGCCTCGTCGGCGCCGGGCGCTCAGGTCATCGATCGCCTGCGGCGTTACCTGGGCAAGGCGCTCGCCGACGGCACGCAGCGTCACGGTGTCTTCATGGATGTGCTGGGTCTGGGCGTCCTGATCACCGGCGATTCGGGCGTCGGCAAGAGCGAGCTCGCGCTCGAGCTGGTGAGCCGCGGTCACGGCCTGGTCGCGGACGACGTCGTCGATATCTCCCGCATCGCGATCGGCACGCTGGAAGGGCGCTGTCCGCCCATGCTGCGCGACTTCATCGAGGTACGCGGGCTGGGCGTGCTCAACATCCGCACCATCTTCGGCGAGACTGCGGTGAGACCGAAGATGAACCTCAAGCTGATCGTGCAGCTCCAGCGTCCACCCCAGGCCGGCGCCGAACCCGAGCGGCTGCCGCTGCATGAACTCTCCGAAGACATCCTGGGCGTCACGGTCCGGAAGGTCGTCATTCCCGTCGCGGCCGGGCGCAACCTGGCGGTGCTGATCGAGGCGGCGGTCCGCAACTATATCCTCCAGCTCCGCGGCATACAGTCGGCCGCGGAGCTCATCGAGCGCCAGAACGCGGAGATGCGGCGCCAGGCCCCTCCCGGGGATACCGGGCGCTGAGCCGCGGGAAAGCCCGGCTCTGCGGCTATAATTCCGCGGTATGCAGCTGGTGCTGATCAGCGGCTTGTCGGGCTCGGGCAAGAGCATCGCGCTCAGGGTGCTCGAGGACAGCGGCTACTACTGCGTCGACAACCTGCCGGCACAGCTGCTGGAGCAGACCGTCGACCTTCTGCGGCGCGCGGGGCATGCCAACGTCGCGGTAAGCATCGACGCGCGCACCGGCGGCGCGCTCGACCTGCTGCCCGGCTATCTCGCGGCGCTACGGCGCCAGAGCGTGGACGTGCGCGTGCTGTTCCTCGACGCGAAGACCGAGACCCTGATCAAGCGCTTCTCCGAGACGCGGCGCCGGCACCCGCTCGCGAAGGGCGATCTCACGCTCGAGGAGGCCCTTGCGCGAGAGCGCGAGCTGCTGTCGGTCATCGCCGAGACCGGACAACGGATCGACACGAGCGGAATGGTTCCCAACACCCTGCGAAAGTGGATCAAGGAGCTGCTCGCCATCCCGAGCGAGACGACGACGCTGTTGTTCGAGTCGTTCGCGTACAAGCAGGGCATCCCGCTCGACGCCGACCTGGTGTTCGACGTGCGCTGCGTGCCGAACCCCTTCTACGAGCCGCGTCTGCAACCGCAAACGGGTCTCGACGCCGACGTCGCGAAGTTCCTCGAGAGCGAGCCCCAGGTCGGCGCGCTCGCCGACGATATCGGCAGGTTCGTCGAGTCATGGCTTCCCGCTTTTCACCGTGAGCACCGCAACTCCCTCACGATCGCCATCGGCTGCACCGGGGGCCGTCACCGCTCGCCCTACTTCGCGGAGCGCCTGGGACGGCGCTTTCGCGACCGCGCTTCGGTGCTGATCCGCCATCGCGATCTCGCGGGCTGAAGCCGTGGACGCCGCCAAGACCGTCGTCGTCGCGCTCACCGGAGCTTCCGGGATGGCGTACGGCATGCGCCTCATCGAGTCGCTCGTGCGCGCCGATGCGCGCGTGTTCCTCCTCTACTCGCAGGCGGCGCACGTGGTCGCGAAGCAGGAGCTCGGCGTCGTGCTGCCGCCGCGCCCCGCCGAGGCCGAGCGTCATTTCGGCGAGCGCTACGGCGCGAAAGAAGGCCAGATCCGCGCATTCGGCCGCGACGACTGGTTCGCGCCGGTCGCGTCGGGCTCGAATCCCGCCGACGCGATGGTCATCTGCCCGTGCACGACCGGAACGCTGGCGGCGGTCGCCATGGGGCTCTCGGACAATCTCATCGAGCGCGCGGCCGACGTCATGCTGAAGGAAGGACGCAAGCTCGTCCTCGTCCCGCGCGAGACGCCGTTCTCGGTCGTGCACCTCGAGAACATGCTGACGCTCGCGCGCGCGGGCGCGGTGATCCTGCCGGCCAATCCCGGCTTCTACCACCGTCCGACGCGCATCGAGGAGCTCGTCGACTTCGTCGTCGCGCGCATCCTCGACCAGATCGGCGTGCCGAACCGGCTTGCCGGGCGCTGGGGCGAAGAACGTTAGGACGCGGCCCCGGCGACGGGGCCCGGAATTCCGCGGTGAAACTTCCGATCTTCCCCCTGAACACGGTGCTGTTCCCGGACGGCCTGCTGCCGTTGCGCGTGTTCGAGGCGCGCTACATGGACATGACACGCGACTGCCTGAAGCAGAATCGGCCGTTCGGCGTCTGCCTGATCCGCGAAGGCGCCGAAGTCGGCGCGCCGGCAGTTCCCGAGACGGTCGGCTGCCTCGCGCGCATCACCGACTGGGACATGCAGCAGCAGGGCGTGCTCGGCCTGAAGACGCGTGGCGGGCAGCGCTTCCGCATCGTCTCGAGCAGCGTCGGCAGCCAGGGACTGATTTCGGCGGATGCCGAGCTGATCGCGCCCGAGCAGAAAATCCGCGTCCCGCGCGAGTACGACGGCTGCGCGAAGCTGCTGCGGATGCTGGTCTCGGACCAGGGAAATGCGATCTTCGCCGAGCCGCACGCGTTCGACGACGCCGCATGGGTGGGCTACCGGCTCGCCGATATCCTGCCCGTGCCGCTCGCCGCCAAGCAGAAGCTGCTCGAGCTCACCGACAGCCTGCAGCGGCTCGCGATTCTTCAGCGCTTCCTCGAGCAGCGCGGTCTCGCGCAGCCCAAGGCCTGAGCGTTCTCAGCCGCGGGCGTCGAGAAGCAGGCGCCGCACCGGCGCCGGCACGGCGCCGCCGGCCGCTTCGGCGGGCTCCAGCCAGGCCCATCCCGGCTCCGCGGTGCGCGGCTCGAGGCTCCCGACCTGGCACCGCACCGGCCGGATGTGGAGCGCGAAGTGCGTAAACCCGTGGGTGAGCGCCTGCAGCTTCTCGACCGAGGCGAGGCGGGCGCCGTAGCGCGCTTCGCAGTACGGCACCGGGTCGAGGCCGGACCGCATCTCCGGCAAGCTCCAGAGGCCGCCCCAGATCCCGCTCGGCGGACGCTTCTCGAGCAGGATCCGCCCCCGGTGCACCAGCAGCAGCATCGCCGTGCGCTTTACCGGTAGCGGTTTGCGCGCTTTGCGCCCGGGGTAGAGCTCGATTGCGTCACTGCGCCTCGCGGCGCAGCTTCGCGCCACCGGACAGCGCCCGCACTCCGGATCTCTCGGCCGGCACACGGTCGCGCCGAGGTCCATCAGCGCCTGCGTGTAGCGCGCGTTGTCGCGCTCGGGGAGCAGCGACTCGGCGAGCGCCCAGAGCTCGCGCGCGACCGTCGGCGCGCCGGGGTCGCCGGCGACCGCGAAGGGGCGCGCGAGCACGCGCTTGACGTTTCCGTCGAGGATCGCTTCGCGCGCCCCGTAGGCGAGCGACGCGATCGCCGCGGCGGTGGAGCGCCCGACACCCGGCAATTCCTCGAGCGCCGGGCGCGTGCGCGGAAAGCGTCCGCCCTGCGCGGCGACCGCGCGCGCGGCCGCGTGCAGACTGCGGGCGCGCGAGTAGTAGCCGAGTCCGCTCCACAGGCGCATCACCTCGTCCAGGGACGCGCGGGCGAGGCTCGCGACGTCGGGAAAGCGCTCGAGGAAGCGCTGGTAGTAGGGAATCACCGTCGCAACCTGCGTCTGCTGCAGCATGATTTCAGAGAGCCAGACGCGGTACGGATCGCGGCTCGACTGCCAGGGAAGGCCGCGGCGGCCGTGCGTCCTCTGCCAGCGGAGGAGCTTCGCCGCGAATCCAGCCCGCTTCACTGATTGGCGATGCCGAACGGGACGTGGCCCGTCGCGACGTGCTGCCGGGCCGAGTCGCAATGCCCGCGCTGGTCGTCGAAGAAAATGTCGGCGCCGAACGCCTTCAGGAACGGCCCCTTGTCCAGGCCGCCCAGGAACAGCGCCTCGTCGATGCGGATGTCCCAGGCGCGCAGCGTACGCACCACCCGCTCATGCGCGGGCGCGCTGCGCGCGGTGACGAGTGCGGTGCGGATCGGCGAGAGCTCCGCCGGGAACTCCGACTGGATGCGATGCAGGGCCGCGAGGAAGCCCTTGAACGGGCCGCCCGAGAGCGGCTCGCGCGCCGCGGTCACCTCGGAGCGCGTGAACGCCTGCAGCCCGTCGCGCTTGTAGACGCGCTCGGCCTCGTCGGAGAACAGCACCGCGTCGCCGTCGAAAGCGATGCGCAGGCCCTCGGTAGCCTCGACGTTCTGTCCGACGTTCGAAGGCAGGATGGTGGCTGCTGCGTGTCCCGCGTCGAGCGCCTTGCGCACGTCGTCGGGATTGGCCGAGAGGAACAGGTGCGCGTCGAAGGCCGGCACGTACGGATAGGTGCTCTCGCCGCCCGTGAACGCGGCCCGCGACATGTCGAGCCCGTAGTGCTCGATCGAATGCATGACGCGCAGCCCGGTATCGGCGGTATTGCGCGACAGCAGGATGACCTCGACGCGTGGACGCGCGGGCGGCAGCACGTTCAAGGCCAGTAGCTTGCGCACCAGCGGGAATGCGATACCTGGCGCGAGCACCTCGTTCTCGTGCTGCAGCTGGTACTCGTAATACGCCTCGACCCCCTGCTCCTCGAATACGCGGTTGCTCTCCTCGAGGTCGAACAGCGCCCGCGACGAGATCGCAGCGATGAGCTTACCGTCGATGGACGCGGGCATCGGTCGGAGTTGTTCTTTCTTCCCCGACAGTGTACCGCCTCGCGCCGACCGCGGCGCGCCCGCTGGTGCTCGCCCGGCGAGTCGAGCGTCTTCCCGGCGCCATGCGCCGCAAAGACTTGCGCAGCAGGTGGAGCGGGCGAAGGGAATCGAACCCTCGTTTTGAGCTTGGGAAGCTCTCGTTCTGCCATTGAACTACGCCCGCGTCGGCGCATTGTAAGACATTCCCTCGGCGACGCGGGTCCGCGGCTCCCCTTGCAAGACGGTTGAGGCCCGTGGCACATTAACGGCCGCTCGAGGTCGGCCGCTGGGCGCCGCTTCGGAGCTCCCTCGCACCGGGGGGAACCATCCATACCGGTCAACCGCGCACAACGTCCGGACGTTTTCATGTCCGAGCCGCAGCAAGAAAGCGGACTTCGACGGTGCCGCATGGCAGGACGTTTCAAGCTGTATCCAAGGGAGGAGCAGCATGAGCAACGCGCTGGCGAAGCGGGTGTTACTCGTCGTGCCGGGCCTCGTCGCGGGCTCGATTCTTCTAGGGTTGGCGCCGGTCAATCCGGCTCGCGCGGCGGACCTGTTCCAGCCGCAGGCGCCGGCCGCGCAGCCGGCGCCGAATATCTCCGGGATCGCGCGCGGCGCACAGCGGCCGTATCGCATCACGCGACGGAGCGGAACCGGAAACAAGTTCTATATCGAGAGCGTGACGCCGGTATCGATCTCCCTCGGGGCGGTCGCGCCCAAGACCATTGCCGTGTCGGCGACGGTTTCGCTGCGGCTCAACGGTGTCGTGTTCCTGCACGACCCCAGCGTGCCGCTGGACGCGCTGCACGCGCCCAGTTGCGGTCGAGAAGGCAAGTCGCAGACGTGCACCGCGACGTACGAGACCGCGAACCTGCGCGACGGCGAGCCGCTGCGCTTCGCCATGACGATGGCCGCAAACGTACAGGGCAGCGTCGATCTGGTCGAGAGCTACCTGGTCGAGATCCCGGTCCACAGGGCGAAGACCCGGATGCGCGTCGTCCCGCGTTAGTGAACAAGAAAGGGAGAAATGCAATGAAGAAGATCCATGTTGTCCTGGTTTCAGTCTTGGTCGGGACGGCCGGCTTCCATCCGGCCCGGGCGCAGGGCCCATTCCAGGCGCCCGCCGCGCGGCCCGCGCCGAACACTTCCGGCGTCGCGCGCGTTCAGCACCCGTACCGCATCACCCGCCTCGCCGGGCCCGGGAATCAGTTCTTCATCCAGAGCGTTAACCCGGAGACGATTTCGCTCGGGCAGACTGCGCCCGGGAAGATCGCGATATCGGCGACCGTCAACGTGAAATACAAGGCGCTGGGCGTGATCATGCACCGGCAGGACCAGCCGGTCGACATCTGGAACAACCTGGATCACTGCGGCGTGTCAGGCAACAGCCCGAC
>DATDMW010000359.1:0-16088 GCA_036518595.1 Burkholderiales bacterium | reverse complement strand
CTGACGACCGACGCGCGGCCCACCGGGGTCACCGTCAACTCCTTCGGATCGGTGTCGCTCGAGCCGGCGCTCGTGCTGTTCAGCCTCGCGCGCCGGGCGCACATCTACGAGGTGTTCGCCCGGGCTCCGGCGTTCACGGTGAACGTCCTGAGCCAGAAGCAGAAGCTCGTCTCGAACCGCTTCACGCGGCCGGGGAGCCTGGTCTGGGACGACATCGTGCACCACGTCGGCGCCAACGGCTGCGCGGTGCTCGCCGACTCGCTCGCGTGGTTCGAGTGCGAGCGCCGCGTCGAGCACGACGGCGGCGACCACGTGATCTTCGTCGGGCACGTGACGGCGTTCGGCGTGTCGGGCGAGGAGGCCGATCCGCTCGTGTTCTACCGCGGCAATTACGGCTCCTTCCAGGGCGACGAGCGCGTGCACCCCGACCTCGGCGGCGCGCTCGGCGATTTCTCTTCCTACGGCTGGGGCGGGATGTAGCGTGGCCGAGCTCGCGTTCCGGATCGAAGGCCGCGAGCGCGCGCTGCGCGTCGAGCGCCTCGTCATCGCCGGCTGGACCGGGCGCGACCGCGCGGCGGTCGACCATCACATCGCCGAGCTCGCCGCGATCGGGGTCAAGCCGCCGCGCGCGGTGCCGAGCTTCTACCGTGTCGGCGCGAGCCTGCTGACCACGGCGCCTTCGATCGAGGTCGTCGGCGGCGACTCCAGCGGCGAGGTGGAGTTCGTGCTCGTATCGGCAAGCGACGGCGTCTGGGTCGGCGTCGGATCCGATCATACCGACCGCAAGGTCGAGTCCTACGGCGTCACGGTGTCGAAGCAGATGTGCCCGAAGCCGATCGGGCCGGAGCTGTGGCGGCTCGCGGACCTCGAGGACCACTGGGACCGGCTGGTGCTGCGCTCGCACGTCGTGCGCGCGGGGCGCCGGCTGCTCTACCAGGAGGGTCCCGTGTCGCGGATGCTCGCGCCGCGCGAGCTGATCGCGCGCATGCCGGCGTCCCCGGGCGCGCTGCCCGCGGGCACCGCGATGTTCTGCGGCACGCTGCCGGTGCAGGGCGAGATCGGCGGCGGCGAGCGCTTCGAGATCGAGCTCGAGGACCCGGTGAAAAAGCGCGCCCTCGCGCACGCCTACGCGGTCACGAAGCTCGAGATCGCGGATTGATCCGGAGGACGACCATGGCGATACAGAAAGAACACAAGGAGTTTCACACCGTCGATCTCGGGAAGGGCTGGCAGACGCCCGAGGGCTATCCGTCGGGAATCCAGCAGCAGATCCTCGCCGGCTTCCTCGACGAGCGAGCGAAGCGCGGCTTCCGCACGCGGCACCTGCGCTTCGCGCCGGGCGTCTACACGACCGAGCCGTTCGTGCACGACTACTGGGAGGAGGTGTACCTCGTGTCGGGCGACCTGGTCGTCGGCTGCGACCGGAACGGCAAGGGCGGCACGAAGTACGGGCCCAACACTTATGCCTGCCGCCCGCCGGGGACGCCGCACGGCCCGTTCCGCTCGGACTCGGGCTGCCTGCTGCTCGAGCTGCATTACTACGACGAGGGCGCGAAGCGGTGAGCCTGCCGACCGTCGCGTCGCTTGCGCGCGACCTGGCCGAAGGACGCACGTCGAGCCGCGAGCTGATCGAGCGCGCGCTCGCGCGCATCGCCGATCCGGCGGGCGAGGGCGCGCGCACGTTCATCCGCGTCTACGCGGAGAGAGCGCGCGCCGACGCGGACGCCTGCGACCGCAGTCGCAAGGCCGGCGCCGTGCCGTCGCCGCTCGCCGGGATCCCGGTCTCGGTGAAGGATCTTTTCGACGTCGCCGGCGACGTCACCACCGCGGGCTCGAAGGTGCTGCGCGACGCGGCCGCTGCGAGCGCCGATGCCGTCGCGGTCGCGCGCCTGCGCGCCGCCGGCGCGGTCGTGATCGGCCGCACCAACATGACGGAGTTCGCCTACTCGGGCATCGGCATCAATCCGCACTACGGCACGCCGGCGAACCCGTGGGACCGCGCGACTCGCCGGATCCCCGGCGGATCCTCTTCCGGCGCCGCCGTGTCGGTCGCCGACGGCATGGCGGTGGTCGGCCTCGGCACCGATACCGGCGGCTCGGTGCGCAACCCCGCCGCGCTGTGCGGCGTCGCGGGGTTCAAGCCGACGCAGCGGCGCGTGCCGCTCGCCGGGTGCTTTCCGCTCTCGGGCTCGCTCGACTCGATCGGCCCTCTCGCGCCGTCGATCGCCTGCTGCGCGACCGCGTTCCAGGTGCTCGCCGCGGAGCCGGTGCGCGCGCTCGAGGCGGCGCCGCCCGCCGGCCTGCGGCTCGGCGTGCCGAAGAACGTGGTTCTCGACGATCTCGATCCCGAAGTGGCGCGCGCGTTCGAGGCCGCGCTCGCGCGGCTCGCGTCGCGGGGGGCGCGGCTGGTCGACATGCGCCTGCCGGAGCTGGACGAGATCGCCGCCGCGAACCGCCGCGGCGGCATCCTCGCGCCCGAGGCCTACGCGCTGCACCGCAAGCGGCTCGCCGAGCGCGGCGCCGACTACGATCCGCGCGTGCGGCGCCGGCTCGAGGCCGCGAAGGACGTTCCGGCCGCGGACTACGTCGACCTGCTGCAGCTGCGCTCGCGCCTGGTCTCGGGCTTCCGGCGCGAGCGCCACGGCGTCGACGCGCTGCTCCTGCCGACGGTGCCGAAGATCGCGCCGGCGATCGAGCCGCTCGAGCGCGACATGGAGCGCTTCTTCGCCGTGAATCCGCTGACGCTGCGCAACACCAGCCCGTTCAACTTCCTCGACACGTGCGCCGCGAGCCTGCCCATCCAGCGCCCCGGCGAGGCGCCCGTCGGGCTGACCGTGGCCGGCTTCCCCGGCGAGGACGAGCGCGTGCTCGTGATCGGGCTCACGATCGAGGCGGCGCTGGGGGGGCCGGCGTAGAATAGGCCGCCATTCTCCAAGGAGGAGCGGGACATGAAGAACAAGATGTTCGATCGGCGCGGCTTCATCAAGGGAGCCGGCGTGCTCGGAGCGGGGCTTGCGTTTCCGGGCCTGGTGCTGGGACAGGGCGCGAAGATCAAGGTCGGGCTGATGCTCCCGTACACCGGCACGTACGCGCCGCTCGGCGTGGCGATCGAGAACGGCTTCCGAATGGCGCTCGGCGAGTCGGGCGGCAGGCTCGGCGGCCGCGAGGTCGAGTTCTACAAGGTCGACGACGAGTCGGAGCCCGCGAAGGCCACCGACAACGTCAATCGCCTCGTGACGCGCGACAAGGTCGACGTCGTCCTCGGCACCGTGCACTCGGGCGTCGCCGCGGGGATGATCCGCGTGACCAAGGAGTCGGGCACGCTGCACATCATCCCGAACGCCGGCGTCGGCGCGGCGACCGGCCCCTTGTGCGCGCCGAACATCGTGCGCACCTCGTTCTCGAACTGGCAGTCGGGCTACGCGATGGGCGCCGTGCTCGCGCAGCGCAAGCAGATCCGCAACGTCGTCACGCTCACCTGGCGCTACGCCGCGGGCGAGGAGTTCGTGAAGGGCTTCAAGGACGGCTACGCGAAAGGCGGCGGCACGATCGCCAAGGAGCTGTGGCTGCCGTTCCCGAACGTCGAGTTCCAGGCGCTGCTCACGGAGATCGCGGCGGCCAGGCCCGACGCGGTGTACTCGTTCTTCGCCGGCGGCGGCGCGGCCAAGTTCCTGCGCGACTACGCGCAGGCCGGCCTGAAGGACAAGATTCCGCTCGTCGGCCCTGGCTTCCTCACCGACGGCGTGCTCGATGCGGCGGGCGAGGCGGCCCAAGGGATCGAAACCTGCCTGCACTACGCCGACAGCCTGAACACGAAGCGCGACAACGATTTCCGCGCGGCCTACGCGAAGGCGCACAAGATGCAGCCCGACGTCTACGCCGTGCAGGGCTACGACTCCGGGCTGCTGCTCGCCGCGGCGCTCAAGTCGGTCGGCGGCAGGATCGAGGACAAGAAAGCGGTCGTCGCGGCGATGGAGAAGGTGACCGTCGACAGCCCGCGCGGGAAGTGGCACCTGTCCAAAGCGCACAACCCGGTGCAGGACATCTACCTGCGCCGCGTGTCGGGCAAGGAGAACAAGTACGTCGGCGTCGCCGTGAAAGCGCTCGACGACGACCCCGCCTCGATCGCGGCGTGCAAGATGTCGTGAGCCGCCAGGCGTGACGTTCCCCGGGGAGGCCGGCGCGAGCCGGCCTTCGTTTTTGCGCCCATGGACCTCCACACCTTCCTGATCCAGCTGCTGAACGGCGTGCAGTACGGGCTGCTGCTGTTCCTCGTGGCGAGCGGGCTGACGCTGGTGTTCGGCATCATGGGCATCATCAACGTCGCGCACGGCAGCTTCTACATGATCGGCGCGTATCTCGCCTGGTCGCTGACGGCGCGGCTCGGAAGCTTCTGGATCGCGGTCCCGGCGGCGATCGTCATCACCGCCGCGGTCGGGGTGCTGCTCGAATGGCTCGTCATCCGTCGGCTCTACGGCCGCGATCACCTCTACCAGGTGCTGCTCACCTACGGCCTGATTCTCGTGTTCGAGGAGATGCGCAGCCTGCTGTGGGGCGACGACGTGCGCGGCGTGCCGGTGCCCGCCTCGCTGGATGCGTCGATCCCGCTCAGCGATACGCTGTCGTATCCGGTTTACCGCCTGTTCATCTCCGGCGTGTGCCTCGCCGTGGCGCTCCTCATCGTGTGGGTCATCCAGAGGACGCGCCTCGGGATGACCATCCGCGCGGGCGCCGTGGACCGGCAGATGGTGCAATCGCTCGGCATCGACGTGCACGCGCTCTACCGCGTCGTGTTCGCCGGGGGGATCACGCTCGCCGCGTTCGCGGGGATGGTCTCGGCGCCCGTGTCGGCGATCGCGCCCGGCATGGGCAACCCGGTCCTCGTGCTCTCTTTCGTCATCATCGTGATCGGCGGCATGGGCTCGGTGAAAGGCGCGATGCTAGCGTCGCTGCTGATCGGCCTCGTCGACACCTTCGGCAAGGTGATGCACCTCGAGATCGCGGGCGTGCGCGTGCTCCCCGAGCTCTCGAGCATGACCGTCTACCTGCTGATGGCGGTGGTGCTGCTGTGGCGCCCGGAGGGAATTTTCGGGAGGCGGACGTGATGGGGATGAGTCGATCGGCGCTCGCTCTCGCTCTCTGCGTCGCCGCGCTCGCCCTCGTCCCGCTCGCCGCCGAGACGTTCTACGTGCAGTTCTTCGCCAAGATCATGATCATGGCGATCTTCGCCATGAGCCTCGACCTGCTGCTCGGCTACGCCGGGCTGGTGAGCTTCGGCCACGCGGCCTTCTACGGAGCGGCCGGCTACGCGCTCGCGCTGACCACGCCCCAATACCAGGCGGCGAGCTTCTGGACCTCGCTGCCGCTCGCGGTGGCGGCGAGCGCGCTGCTCGCGCTCGCGATCGGTTTCTTCGTCGTGCGCACGCGCGGCATCTACTTCATCATGGTGACGCTCGCCTTCGCGCAGATGCTGTTCTTCCTCTTCTACGACACCAAGATCGCCGGCGGCAACGACGGCATCTACATCGACGTCCGCCCGGTCGCCGATCTCGCGGGTTGGCGGCCGTTCAGCCTCGACGACTACCGCCACGTGTACTGGCTCGCGCTGGCGTTCCTCGCCGCCGTGTACCTGCTGCTGCGCGCGGTCCTGCGCTCGCCGTTCGGGCGCGTCGTCTCGGGCATCCGCGTCAACGAGCAGCGCATGATCTCGCTCGGCTACCCGACGTTCCGGTACAAGCTGGCGTGCTTCGTCATCTCGGGCGCGATCGCGGGCATCGCGGGCTATCTGGCCGCGGTGCAGTTCGGCGTCGTCAATCCCGAGACGATGGGATGGCACCTTTCGGCCGCGGTGATGATGATGGTGATCCTCGGCGGCATGGGGACGCTGCTCGGGCCGGTCCTGGGCGCCGCCGCGTGGATGCTGCTCGAGCTCGGGCTCCAGGGCCTGCCCGAGGCGGGCGGCGTGAACCTCGGCAAGCACTGGCAGATGTTCATGGGCCTGTTCATCGTGGTCGCGACGCTCGTCCTGCCGCACGGCCTGGTCGGGCTGGCGCGCTCGCTGCGCCGTCCCGCGGAGCGGAACAATGGCTGAGCGGCCCGCGCTCGCCACGCGCGCGCTGACGCGCCACTTCGGCGGGCTCACCGCCGTGCGCGAAGTCTCGATCGAGTGCCGCGTGGGCGAGGTGCACGCGATCATCGGGCCGAACGGCGCGGGGAAGTCGACGCTGATCAACGTGCTCTCGGGAGAGCTGCGCCCGAGCGCCGGCGCGGTCGAGCTCGACGGGGACGACGTGACGGGCCTGCCGCCACACCGCATGTCGAGGCTCGGGGTCGGACGCAGCTACCAGAAGACGAACGTGTTCCTGCCGTTCACGGCGGTCGAGAACTGCCGGATCGCGGCGCAGGCGCGCCTCGCCAGCTCGATGCGCTTCCTGCGGCCGGCGCTCGCGAACCGCGCCGTCAACGAGGCGGCCGAGCGCGCGCTCGCGGCCGCGGGCCTGGAGGCGCGCGCCGAGACGCCGGTCGCCGCGCTGTCGCACGGCGAGCAGCGCCAGGTCGAGATCGCGATGGTGCTCGCGACCTCGCCGCGCGTGCTCCTGCTCGACGAGCCGCTCGCCGGGATGGGAGCCGAGGAGTCGGCGCGCATCGTCGAGCTGCTGCGGCGGCTCGCGCCCGACCACGCCGTTCTCCTGGTCGAGCACGACATGGACGCGGTGTTCGCGGTCGCGCGCCGGCTCACGGTGATGGTGAACGGCGCGGTGCTCGAGTCCGGGCCGCCGGAGACGATCCGCGCGAGCCGCGCGGTGCGCGAGGCGTATCTCGGCACCGAGGAGCCCGTTCGTGGCTGAGGCGCCGCTGCTGTCGCTGCGCGGCGTGTCCAAAGCCTTCGGGGCTTCGCGCGCGGTGCTGCGCGGCGTGGACTTCGATCTCGCCGCGGGCGAGTACGTCGCGGTCATGGGCGAGTCGGGCGTCGGCAAGTCGACCCTGCTCAACCTCATCGCCGGCCTCGACCGGCCCGACGAAGGCACGATCGCGTTCGAGGGCGCCGAGCTCCTCGCGCTGGGCGACGACGCGCGCACGCGGCTGCGGCGCCGGAAGATGGGCTTCGTGTTCCAGGCGTTCCACATCCTGCCGTACCTGACGGTCGCGCAGAACGTCGGGCTGCCGCTGCTCCTGAACGGCGTCCCGGCCGCGGAGGCCGGCGGGCGCGTCGCGGCGATGCTGCGCGCGGTGCGGCTCGACGAGCGCGCGCAGAGCCTGCCGCGGGAGCTCTCGGGCGGCGAGACCCAGCGCGTCGCCATCGCCCGGGCGCTCGTCCACGGGCCGCGGCTCGTGCTCGCCGACGAGCCGACCGGCAACCTCGATCCCGAGACTGCCGCGACGGTGCTCGCCCTGCTGCGCGAGCGGGTGAAGGGCGAGGGCAGCGCCGGGATCCTGGTCACGCACTCGGCGGCGGCCGCGCGCACCGCCGACCGGATCTGCGTGCTCTGCGAAGGCGGGCTCCGACCGGCCTAGTCGGCCCGTGTAAAACTAAGTAAAGACCGCTGTCGCCTCGCTGCGACGGGTGTAAATTGTCAGGCCCGCCCCGCCCTCTCTTCCAGAGAGATGAACAAGCGCAGAACCCTGCTCGCCGTCGCCGCGCTCCACGCCCTCCTGGGCCCGCTCGCGGCGATCGCGCAGAGCGCCGCTCCCGCGCGCAGGATCAAGCGCATCGGCTTTCTCGCGCTGCGCTCGCGGCCCGCGTCGTGGACGAACGACTACTACGGGAGCTTCCTCAGGCGCCTGGCCCAGCTCGGCTACGTCGAGGACGAGAACGTAGTGTTCGACTGGCGCTTCGCGGACGGCAAGCCGGAGCGGCTGCCGGAGCTCGCGAAGGGCCTGGTGCAGGGCGCGCCCGACGTCATCGTCACCTCGGGCACCGGCGCCACGCGCGCCGTGCAGCGCGAGACCACCACCATCCCCATCGTCATGGCGGTGGCGGCCGATCCCGCGACCAGCGGGTTCATCACCAATCTCGCGCGGCCCGAGCGCAACGTGACGGGCGTCGCGCGCGCGCCGGTGGAGGTCAGCCCGCGCTACCTCGAGCTGCTGATGGCGTTCGCGCCGAAGCTCGAGCGCGTCGCGGTGCTGCTCAATCCGGACAACGAGTTCTACTCGCCGCGGCTGAAGAGCATCCTGGAAGTGGCGCGCGCCGCGAACGTGAGGGTGCAGCGCGTGGAGGCGCGCACCGCGGGCGAGATCGAGAGCGGGTTCAGGGTGATGTCGGCCGAGGGCGCGCAGGGAGTCATCGTCCCGTTCGACCCGATCTACGTCCAGTACCGCCGCGAGCTCGCGGTGGCGGCGCTCGGCAACCGCCTGCCGTCGGTGTTCGGCGTGCGCGAGCACGTCACGGCGGGAGGGCTGATGAGCTACGGGCAGGATTTCAACCAGCTGTACCGGCGCGCGGCCGTCTACGTCGACCGCATCCTGCGCGGCGCCAAGCCGAGCGAGCTGCCGGTCGCGCAGCCGTCCAGGTTCGAGCTGGTCATCAACCTGAAGACCGCCAAGGCGCTCGGCCTGGAGATTCCCGAGTCGCTGCGCAAGAACGCGACGCGCCTCGTCGGGTGAGCACCCCGGCTAGCTCCGGGGCTGGTCGTCGCGCGGCTCGTCGGAGCGCTGCAGCAGCGAGGGGAGAGGGTCGGCCCGGGACGCCGTTGGCTGGATCGGGACCGGCTCCCAGGCGAGCACCGGCATCGCGGCGTCCGTGTGCTCGATGACGTGCGCGTACACCCATTTCGCGTCGAGCCACGGATCGCGCGGCGACACGGCGCCCTCGCGCGTGCGGCGCCGGCCGTAGCGCAGGCTCGCGCGCAGCCGCGCCTCGGTCTCGCTCGGGGCGATGACCTGGACGGCCTCGCGCTGGAGGCTGAACATCCAGATCGGATCGCTGGTGTGGAGCGGAACGAGCAGGTAGATGCGCATGGCGACTCCGGCAACCTACGTCGGACCGTCCTCGGCCGTCGCCGTTCCGCCCGTGCGCGCCGGCGCGTGATTTTATGCCGTCGTGCTACGCGCCCGAAATGCGGAAAAAGCCGCGCTCGGCGCGGTGCATGCGCTCGAAGCCGGTATCGGTCACGAGGATCAGCTCGCCGACCTGCACCCCGGCGCGCTGATCGGGGGTGATCACGTTGGGCTGGACCACGCAGGTCATTCCTGACTGCAGCGTCAGGTGCGGCAGCGGCCCCGCGGGTCGGCTGCGGCTGCCGAGCACCGGCGGAAAATAGCCGCCGCCGAAGCCGTGCATGAGATCGTCGTAGACGGTGAAGCCCGCGTCCTCGATCACCCCGGCGGCGTCGATGATCTGCTGCATCGTGGTGCCGTGCCGGATGACGCCGGTGACGGCGTCGAACGCGGCTTCCGCCGTCTCGTGCAGGCGGCGGAAGAGCGGCGTCGGCTCGGCGTCGACCGTGAAGCTGCGCAGCACCTGGCCCGGATAGTCGAAGAAGTGCGCGGTGATCTCGGTCGCGATCGCGTCGCCTTTGCGGATCCTCCGGCTCGAGGCGATCTGGCGCGGCACGCAGTACTGCGGGTCGTCCATCGGTGTCGCCATGAAATAGTGGATGAAGGTCCATCCGCCGTGCGGGTGGTAGGCCGCCTCGCAGATCGCGCCCAGCTCGCGCTCGCTCATGCCGGCGCGCGCCTCGCGCCGCAGCGCGTCGATCGCGAGATCGGTGAGCGCGCAGCCGATGCGCATCCAGTCGATCTCCTCCTTCGACTTCACCAGCCGCAGCTTCACGTACTCGGCGTTCAGGTCGACGAGCGGTCCGAACACGGCCTCGAGCTTGCGCAGCTTCGACAGGCCGAGGAAGCCCATGAAGCCGAGGCGCCTCACCTTGCGCGTCTTCAGGTCGGCGATCACCTTGTCGATGCCGCGGTGCTCGCCCCAGCGCACCTCGGTGCCGCGCGCGAGCAGCTTCGCGAGCGGCCAGTGGTTGTACCACTCCATGACCATCACCTGGCGCTCGGGCGGCGCGACGATCACGATCGCCTCGGTGGTCGCCGACCACGAGGTCAGCCAGCCGACGCCGGTGCCGGCGCGCTGCTCGCCGCACACGAGCAGGTGATCGACTTCGGCCGCGCGCATGACGCGCTCGATCGCTTCGCGCCGGCGCGCCATCTCGGCGTCGGAGAAGCGCGGGTATTCGGCGGACAGGATCCCGGCGAGCCTGGGCTCGAGCTGCAACGGCGGCATGGACGTCTCCTCGCGGCGACAAGTCTATCGCAGCGCGTGGGCGGGCACCGGTTTGCTACCATTCGCGCATGATCCGTGCGGCGTTCCGCGAGCTGCTGCTCGCGCCCATGCTCGAGCACAAGGGGCGGCTCGCGCTTTCCATCGGCGCGATCGCGCTCGGCGTCGCGCTCGGCTACTCGGTGCAGCTCGTGAACGACGCGGCGATCTCCGAGTTCACGCAGGCCGTGCACACGCTCGCCGGCGACGCCGATGTCCACGTCCGCGGCGGCGCGGCGGGCGCGGGCGGCGGCTTCGACGAGGGGCTGTACGCGCGCCTCGCGCGCCTGCCCGAGGTCGCGGTGGCGAGCCCGGTGGTCGAGGTCGACGCGAAAGTGCCGGGACGGCGCGACGCGCTGCGCGTGCAGGGCGTCGACGTGTTCCGCGCCGCCCTGATCCAGCCCCTTGCGTTCGGCGGCGAGGTCGGCGATCGCCTCGACTGGCTGCGTCCCGACCGCGTGTTCCTGTCGGCGTCGGCGGCCGACGCGCTGGGCCTGGCGCCGGGCGACGCGCTCGCGCTCCAGGTCGGGCTCGGCACACTGACCTTCCGTGTCGCGGGCGTGCTGCCCTCGGGCGCGATCCGCGGGCGCGTCGCCATGATGGACGTCGCGGCGGCGCAGGCGGCGTTCGGACGCGCCGGGCGCCTCGACCGCGTCGACCTGCGGCTGCGCGCGGGCGTGCCGGCGGAGGCGTTCGCCGCCCGGCTGCGCGCCGAGGTGCCGCCGGGCGTCGTGGTGGAACCGGCCGACGCCGATGCCGAGCGCGGCGCGAGCCTGTCGCGCTCGTACCGGGTGAACCTCAACGTCCTGTCGCTGGTCGCGCTCTTCACCGGCGGGCTGCTCGTGTTCTCGACGCAGGCGCTCGCGGTCGTGCGCCGGCGCGCGCAGCTCGCGCTGCTACGCGTGCTCGGCGTGACGCGCGCCGGGATCGTCGCGCTCCTGCTCGGGGAAGCGGCGGTCATCGGCGCGCTCGGCGCGCTCGCGGGCCTGGTGCTCGGGCAGATCGGCGCCGAAGGCGTGCTGCGCTACTTCGGCGCCGAGCTGGGCGCCGGATACTTCCGCGGGCTGAGACCCGCCGTTTCCTTCGACGCCGCGGCGATGGCCGGCTTCTTCCTCCTCGGGACGGCGACCGCGCTCCTCGGCAGCCTCGCCTCGGCGCTCGAGGCGTCGCGCGCGCAGCCGGCCGCCGCGCTGAAGGCCGGCGACGAGCAGCGCGCGTTCGCGCCGCTGCGGTCTGCGTGGCCGGGCGTCGCGATGCTGGCGCTGGGTGCGGCGCTCACGCAAGCGGGCCCGATACGCGCGCTGCCGATCGCGGGCTACGTTTCGATCGCCCTGCTGCTGGTCGGCACCATCGCCCTCATGCCGCGGATCGCGGTGGTGTTCTTCCGCAAGCTGCCGGGCTTCCGGCTGCCCTCGGCGGGCCTCGCGCTCGCGCAGCTGCGCGGCGCGCCCGGTCCGGTGGGCGTGAGCCTCGCCGCGATCGTCGCCGGCGTGAGCCTCATGGTGTCGATGGCGATCATGATCGCGTCGTTCCGCCAGTCGCTCGACGACTGGCTCGAGCGCGTGCTGCCCGCGGACCTGTACGTGCGCGCCGGCCTCGGCGGAGACTCGGCCTTCCTCGCGCCGGCCGACCAGCGCGCGCTCGCCGCGGTCGCCGGCGTGCGGCACGCGGAATTCCAGCGCACGCGGCGTCTCGTCCTCGCGCCGGCGCGCCCGGCGATCGTGCTGATCGCGCGCGGCGTCGAGCGCGAGGGCCGCCTGCCGCCGCTCGTCGGCCCGGCGCGCGATCGGGTCCCCGGCGGCCCGCCCGCCGCCTGGCCGAGCGAGATCGCGGCCGACCTGTACGGCTGGCGCGCGGGGCAGGTGATCGAGCTGCCGATTCCGCTCGCCGACAAGGCGCCGAAGCCGGGCCATGTCGGCCCGCACGGCCTGCCCGCGTTCGTCGTCGCGGGCGTCTGGCGGGACTACGCGCGCCAGCAGGGCGCGGTGCTGATCGAGCGCGACGTCTACATCGCGCTCACGCGCGACGCGAGCGCGAACGAGGCGGCGCTGTGGCTGGCGCCGGGAGCGAGCGTCGACGCGGTCGAGCGCGCGCTGTCCGGCATCCCCGGCGGCGCCAATCTCGAGCTCGCACGCCCGGGCGAGCTGCGCGACGTTTCGCTGCGCATCTTCGACCGCACCTTCGCGGTGACCTACGCGCTCGAGGCGGCGGCGGTGATCCTCGGGCTGCTCGGCCTCGCGTCCTCGTTCGGCGCGCTGGTGCTCGCGCGCCGGCGCGAGTTCGGAATGCTGCGCCACGTCGGCATGACGCGCGCGCCGATCGGCGCGATGCTGGGCCTCGAAGGGGTGCTCGTGTCGGCGCTCGGGCTCGCGGCCGGGCTCGCGCTGGGCTGGCTCGTGAGCCTGGTGCTGATCGACGTCGTCAACCGCCAGTCTTTCCACTGGAGCATGGACCTGCATGTGCCGTGGACGTCGCTCGCCGTGTTCGCGCTCGCGATGCTCGGACTCTCGACCGTGACCGCGCTGGCGAGCGGCCGCCGCGCGATGAGCCGCGAAGCGGTGCTCGCGGTCAAGGAAGACTGGTAAGGAGGAGAACAGGCAGCAATGGCCCTTGCCGACCTCATATTCGGGCTGCGGGCGCGGCGCGGCGCGATCCCCGACCTGCCCGGGTTCCAGCGCGACGCCGGCGCCCGCGCGCTGCACCGATCGCTGCAGCGATGGCTGCCGCTCGCGGGAATGCTGGGCGCGGACATGGACCTGCTCGCCGCCCTCGCCGGCACCGACAAGTACGGCCTGCACATGTACACGCCCGTGTACGCCGCGCTCACCGCGGCGCGTCGCGGCCGGAGCGTCTCGCTGCTCGAGATCGGCGTCGGCGACTTCGGCGGCCGCCCTGGCGGCGAGTCCCTCCTCATGTGGGCGGCGTATTTCCGCAAGGGGAGGATCTACGGCATCGATATCGTCGACAAGACTGCGCTCTCGAGCGGCCGCATCAAGGTGTTTCAGTGCTCGCAGACCGACCGCGAGCGGCTGACGGCTCTGGCGCGCGACATCGGGCCCTTCGACTTCGTCGTCGACGACGGCAGTCACCGCAGCGAGCACCAGATCGAGTCCTTCCGCATCCTCTGGCCGTTCGTGAAGGACGGCGGCGTCTACGTCGTCGAGGACGTGCAGACCTCGTACTGGCCATACTTCGGCGGCGGCGTGCTCGGCACGCGCGAGTACGGCGGCTCGTGCATGAGCTTCTTCAAGACGCTCGCCGACAGCGTGAACCTGCCGGAATTCCTCGAGCCGCCCGCGCCCGAGGCGGGGCTGCAGGAGACGATAGGGGCGGTCGCGTTCCATCACAACATGATCGCGATCACCAAGGACGCCGGCCCGCGCAGGTCCAACCTGGATCTCGCCGCGCTGCGTCCGGTGCTGATGCGCCCGCGAGAAAGCCCGGACCCGTGAGACGCCCGGGGACGCGCGCGCAGTTCGCGGCGCTCGCCGTCGCGGCGCTGTGGCTCGTCGGCACCGCCGGGGCGCAGGTACAGTATCCCGCGGTGAGCGCGGGCATCGCGCTGCGCTTCCCGCACGATCACGGCAGCCATCCGCGCTTCCGCACCGAATGGTGGTACGTGACCGGATGGCTGCGCGCCTCCGACGGCAGCGAGCGCGGGATGCAGATCACGTTCTTCCGGAACCGCCCGGGCGTCGCCGAGGAGGTGCCGGGAGCGCTCGCGGCGCGCCAGCTGCTGTTCGCGCACGCCGCGCTCGCCGATCCCGCGAACGGGCGGCTGCTCCACGACCAGCGCGCCGCGCGCGCCGGTCTCGGCCTCGCGGACGCGCGTGAAGGCGGCACCGACGTCGCCATCGGCGACTGGTCCCTCAAGCAGACGGCCAACGGCTACGCCGCCGACATCCCGGCGCGCGAGTTCCGCTACACGCTCAGCTTCGAGGCGCGCGAGCCGCTGATGCTCAACGGCGATCGCGGCGTGAGCCGCAAGGGACCGCGGTCCGAGCAGGCGAGCTACTACTACAGCCGGCCCCACCTGGAGGTGGTCGGCACGGTGACGGTCGGCGGGCGCGCGATGGGCGTGCGCGGCGAGGCGTGGCTCGACCACGAGTGGTCGAGCGAGTATCTCGCGCCCGGGGCGGCGGGCTGGGACTGGGTCAGCGTCAACCTCGACGGCGGCGGCGCGCTGATGGCGTTCCGCATCCGCGACAAGAACGGCGCCAAGCTCTGGGCGGGCGGCACCGTGCGCGGTCCGGACCGCCGCGCGCGCGTGCTCGCGCCCGAGGAGGTCGACTTCACGCCGCTCAAGCGCTGGCGCTCGCCGCGCACCCGCGCCGACTACCCGGTGGCGATGCGCGTGCGAGCGGGCGACGTCCGGATCGAGCTCCAGCCGCTCATGGACGACCAGGAGCTCGACGCGCGCGCGAGCACCGGCACCGTGTACTGGGAAGGCGCGGTGCGCGCGACCGCCGACGGCAAGCTGCTCGGTCTCGGCTATCTCGAGCTGACCGTGTACTGGAAGCCGCTCAAGCTGCAGTAGAATCGCCGCTCCCTCCCAGAGCGAACGACCCCGGGCCCGCTTGTCCGAGCTTTCCGATCTATCCTTCGTCACCGTTCAGGGCGCGCGGCTCGAAGTCCAGCGGATCGCGGGCGCGAGCCCCGACGCGCCGACGCTCGTGTTCCTGCACGAGGGCCTCGGCTCGATCTCGATGTGGCGCGACTTCCCTCGCAAGGCGGCCGAGGCGACGGGCTGCGCGGCCGTCGTCTATTCGCGGCGCGGCTACGGCCGGTCCGACCCGCTGCGCGGAGCGCGGCCGGTCCGCTACATGCACGACGAGGCGCTCGAGGTCCTGCCGCGGCTGCTCGACGATCTGGGCGTGCGCGAGCCGGTGCTCGTCGGCCACAGCGACGGCGGCTCGATCGCGATCATCTACGCGGCGGTGCAGCCGCAGCCAAAAAGCGGGCTGAAGGGCCTGGTCGTCATGGCGCCGCACGTCTTCGTCGAGGACCTGAGCGTCGAGAGCATCGCGCAGGCGAAGGTCGCGTTCGAGACGACCGACCTGCGCGAGCGCCTCGCGCGCCACCACGCCGACCCGGACGGCGCGTTCCGCGGCTGGAACGACGTCTGGCTGCATCCCGAGTTTCGCGCCTGGAACATCGAGGAGCACCTGCCGCGGATCGCCTGCCCGGTGCTCGCGATCCAGGGCTTCGACGACGAGTACGGAACCATGGCGCAGATCGACGCCGTCGTGCGGCAGGTGAGCGGCCCGGTCGAGGCGCTGCGCCTCGACCGCTGCGGACACTCGCCGCATCGCGACCAGCCCGCGGCCGTGCTCGAGGCGCTCGCGCGCTTCGTGACGCGCCTCGACGACGGGGCGTGAGACAATCGCGTCCATCCCAACGGCACGACGACGAGAATGAACCCGAACCTCAAGATCGACATCTTCCCGCACATCTTTCCCAAGGCGTTCTTCGACCGCATGATGCAGATCGCCGAGGGCAATCCCGCGCTCAAGGCGAACATCAAGCGCTGGCTGCACATCCCGGTGCTGTGGGACCTCGACGCGCGCCTCAAGATGATGCAGCGCTTCCGCGGCTACAAGCAGGTGCTGACGCTGTCGCTGCCCGCGATCGAGTACCTCGCCGGGCCCGAGGAGTCGCCCGCGCTCGCGCGGCTCGCGAACGACGGCATGGCCGAGATCTGCGCGAAATACCCCGCGCAGTTCCCCGCGTGGGTCGCGTCGCTGCCGATGAACAACGTGCCCGCGGCGCTCGAGGAGATCGACCGTGCGATCGGGCGGATGGGCGCGAAGGGCATCCAGAT
>DATDMW010000358.1:0-4982 GCA_036518595.1 Burkholderiales bacterium | reverse complement strand
CTGTTATCGTTCGCGAAAAGCAGAGCCTTCGCTACGCTCAGGATGACGACGAAATGACCGGAGTCGCGATCGCCCTGGTGCTCGGCGCGGCCTCGATCCACGCTTCGTGGAACTACATCCTGAAAAAGAGCGGCGGCGGCGTCGGATTCGTCTGGGCCTTCGCCGCGCTGTCGTCGCTGTTCTACGCGCCGCTCGCGGTCGCGGTCTCGATCTACACCGGGTTCCGCTTTCCGCCGCTCGCGCTGGCGTGCATCGCGGCGAGCGCGGTGCTGCACACCGCCTACTACCTCCTCCTCGACCGCGGCTACCGCCACGGCGATCTCTCGGTGATCTATCCGCTGGCGCGGGCGACGGGGCCGCTGCTCACCATCGTGGTCGCGATCGCGGTCCTCGGCGAGCGGCCCGGTCCGGTGGCGCTCGGGGGCGCCGCGCTGGTGGTGGGCGGCGCCTTCTTCCTCGCCGCGAGCCCCGCGCGGCTGCGCCAGGCGGGCGCGCTGCGCGGGATCGGCTTCGCGCTGCTGACCGGCTGCATGATCGCGTCGTACACGGTGGTCGACAAGCTGTCCGTGAGCGCGGTGCTGGTGCCGCCGCTCGTGCTCGACTGGGGCGCGAACCTGGGGCGCGTGATCGTGATGACCCCGCTCGCGCTGCGCCGCCGCGACGCCGTCCTCGCGGCCTGGCGCGAGCGGCGCGGCCCGGTGATCGCGGTCGCGGTGCTGTGCCCGCTGTCGTACATCATGGTGCTCACCGCGATGGCGTTCACCCCGGTCAGCTACGTCGCCCCGGCGCGCGAGATCTCGATCCTGTTCGCGGCGCTCATGGGCGCGCACTGGCTGCGGGAAGGCGACGTGGCGCGGCGGGTGCTCGCCGCGCTCGCGATGGCGCTCGGGGTGGTTGCCCTGGCGCTGGGCTGACTCGATAATCGTCGCGCATGGACGTCACGTTCTCCTCCGCGGTCGTCATCCTGCTGCTGGTCATCGACCCGGTCGGCAACATCCCGATCTTCGTCGTCGCGCTGCGCGGCATCCCGGCGAAGCGCCGCGCCCGCATCGTCGTGCGCGAGTGCCTGATCGCGCTCGGCGTGCTGATCGTCATGGCGCTCGCCGGCAAGCCGCTGCTCGACCTGCTCGGGCTCTCCGACCGCTCGCTCAACATCGCGGGCGGCGTGATCCTGTTCCTCATCTCGCTGCGCATGATCTTCCGCTCCGCCGACGGCATCTTCGGCGACACGCGCGTCGCCGGCGAGCCCTTCATCGTCCCGCTCGCGATCCCCGCCATGTCCGGGCCGACCGCGATCGCGACCGTGATGCTGTTCGTTTCGCGCGCCCCCGAGCGCCTGTTCGAGTGGCTGCTCGCGATCGCGCTCGCCATGATCCTGTCGATCGCCGTGCTCGTCTTCGCCGAGCGCATCAGCAAGCGCATCGGCGAGCGCGGGCTGGTCGCGCTCGAGCGGCTGATGGGGCTGCTGTTGACCGCGGTCGCGGTGGAGATGCTGCTGCGCGGGATCGAGGGGTTCGTGCAGCACCTCCGCGCGTCGTCCTGAGCTTCGCCTGTCGTCCTGAGCGGAGCGAAGGACCTGCTTTTCGGTTTTCGCGAAAGGCAAAAGCAGATTCTTCGGGCTACGCCCTCAGAATGACACCATCCAGGTCGTGCGCGTCGGAGCGCGTGATCCTGACGTCCACAAAGTCGCCGGCCTTGAGCTTCTTCCCGTTCTCGATATGGACCAGGCCGTCGATTTCCGGCGCGTCGGCGGACGAGCGCCCGACCGCGCCCTTCTCCGTCACCTCGTCGACCAGCACGGGCAGGGTCTTTCCCACTTTCTTCTTCAGCCGGCGGGCGCTGATCTTCTCCTGGAGCTGCATCAGGCGCGCGCGGCGATCCTCGCGCACGTCGTCGGCGACCGCCCCCGGAAGCTCGTTCGCCTTCGCCCCCTCGACCGGCGAATACGCGAAGCAGCCCACGCGGTCGAGCTCGGCTTCCTCGAGGAACGCGAGCAGCTCCTCGAACTCGGCCTCGCTCTCGCCCGGGAAGCCGGCGATGAAGGTGCTGCGGATCGTGATCTCCGGGCAGATCCTGCGCCACGCGCGGATGCGCTCGAGGTTGTTCTCCGCGCTCGCCGGACGCTTCATGAGCTTGAGGATGCGCGGGCTCGCGTGCTGGAACGGCACGTCGAGGTACGGCAGGATCTTCCCCTCGGCCATCAGCGGGATCACGTCGTCCACGTGCGGATACGGATAGACATAGTGCAGCCGCACCCACACGCCCAGCTCGCCGAGCGCTGCCACGAGGTCGTTCATCCGCGTCTTCAGCGGCCGCCCGCCCCAGAAGCCGGTGCGGTACTTCACGTCGACGCCGTACGCGCTCGTGTCCTGCGAGATGACGAGCAGCTCGCGCACGCCCGCCTTCACCAGGTTCTCCGCCTCCTGCATCACCTCGCCCACCGGCCGGCTGACGAGGTCGCCGCGGAGCGACGGGATGATGCAGAAGGTGCAGCGGTGATTGCAGCCTTCCGAGATCTTGAGATACGCGTAGTGCCGCGGCGTCAGCTTGATCCCCGCCGGAGGAACGAGATCGGTGTACGGATCGTGCGGCTTCGGCAGGTGCTCGTGCAACGCGCCCATCACTTATTCCAGCGCGTGCGGACCCGTCACGGCGAGCACCTTCGGGTGCGTCTGCCGGACGATGTCGCCCTTCGCGCCCAGGCACCCGGTAACGATCACCTTGCCGTTCTGGTCGAGCGCCTCGCCGATGGCGTCGAGCGACTCCTCGACCGCCGACTCGATGAAGCCGCACGTATTCACGACGACGAGGTCCGCGCCCTCGTACGTCGGCGCGATCGCGTAGCCCTCGGCGCGCAGGCGCGTGAGGATGCCCTCGGAATCGACGAGCGCTTTCGGGCAACCGAGGGAGACGAAACCGACTTTGGGATTTGCAGGCACGGGTCGATCATTTTAGCCCGATGCCAATGAAAAGGCCCCGGCGATCGCCGGGGCCTCTCGAGGTACTGCCCGAATCGGATTACTTCGCCGCCGTCGGGAAAGCCGGCAGCTTGCCGATGTCGCGCGGGTCGTGCTGGATGATGACCGTCGCCTTCAGGTTCTTGGCGATGCCCTTGATGCGCTCCATCGAGGCGATCGTCTCGGCGCGGTCGTAGTTGAAGCCCGGCACGCCGTCGCTGTCGTAGTTCTCGTGGAAGTGCGCCGCGTCGCCGACCAGGATGACGGGACCCTTCTCCTTCAGGCGCACGAGCAGCGACTGGTGCCCCGGCGTATGGCCCGGCGTGCGCAGGACCATGACCGTGCCGTCGCCGAACACGTCCTTGTCGGCGGGCTGCGGCTCGACCTTGCCGCCGCCCGAGATCCAGTGCTGGAACGCGGGGACGTTCGCGCCAGCCATGGGCTTCGGCGCCGTGATCGCGTCCCACTCCTTCTGGCCGATGAGCAGCGTCGCGCCCGACAGCGACGGAAGCTGGCCGGTGTGGTCGCCGTGGAAATGGCTGATGCCGACGTACTTCACGTCCTCGGGCTTGATGTGCAACTGCTCGAGCTGCTGGGTGAGGCTGACCTTCGGCGCGTTGGGGCTCGAGCCGGGCACGAAGCCCGTGTCCCAGACCATGACGTCGGCTCCGTGCCGGATCACGTAGCAGCTGAACGTGAACGGCATCTTCGGATCGGTGTACGCGAACGTGTCGCTGAAGCGGCGCTGATCGTTGAAGCCGGTGCCGCAGTCGAGGCGCGTCAGCGTGACTTCGGGGGTCTGGGCGATGGCGCCGGTCGACAGGGCGCCGACGGCTGCGCCGAGCAGGCAGAGTTTCCTGAGCATTGCGTTTCCTCTTCCTCGAAAAAGGGAACGCCGATGTTGCCGGACCGGGGCGCAGCGGTCAATCCGGCTGAAAAAGAAAAAGACCCGGCGGAATACCGGTGCCTTTTGGGTTGTTGCCGGTGCGCTTCGCCGAAACGCGGAACGGGGTTTCCCGCGTCACCCCGACCCGGGCTGCCGCGCCGCCGGGACTCCGCCGACATCGACGAAGAAGCCCTGCGGCAGGCTGCCGCTCAGCGCATCGAGCCGCATCATGTCGGGACGCGGCGCATCGCTGCTCGCGACGGCCGCCGGCGCGGGCTGCGCGGCCTGCATCACGCGGCTCCGCGCCGCGTCTTCCCACGCGGGCGCGCCGACGGCAAGCGTCTGCTTCACGCCCGAAGGCCGGTGCACGAGCACGATCGCCGCCGCGCTCACCGACTCGACGGCGTAGCCGTCCTCGAGCGCGTCGCCCGCCTTCGCTTCGAACGTGTCGTCGCCGCGCGCGAGGAAGCGCTGCGTGCTGTCGCCGACGCGCATCTCGCCGGCGAAGCGATAAGGGTTCACCGGTGCCGCCGGCGCGGTCACGACTCCGGTGCGCACCGGCTTCTTCGGCGGTTCCGGAGAGAACGGGTCGCGCGCGAGCTGCGGCATCGCGTCGCGCGCCGGCAGCGTCTCGACTTGCGCGATCGCGGTGCGCGGCTGCGGGGCCGGCGCGGCGGGCGCGGACGGCTCGCGCGGCGCCGCGATCGGCCGATCGTTCTGCGGCCAGAACGCGAGCGCGGCGACCGCCGCCAGCGCGCCGAACGCGATCTTTCTGGGCTTGTTCATGTCGAGGGCGATCTTCATGCGGCGATCTTCAGCAAGAGGTGGGCCCGGCGTCGCGGTCGTTGTTTTCACGGGCGTTTCTGCGCGCCCGATCGGGGGTTCGGGGCAATGGACCGGGGCTAATCCCCCAATGCCGGGTGTAGTGCCCCATGCGCGCGCGTCTCCGGCAAGCGACGCACGACAGCAATGCCTTTTCGAATCATTGCTCTGTGCGGGATGCATTCCGTTGGCATGGTCCTCGCTGAATGGGCGGTCGCTGAAAAGCAGAAGCAATCGACCCCCACAACTACGTAAGGGAGCTTCAAATGAAATTGTTCCAACTGGCACCGATCGCGCTTGCGCTCGGCGCGCTTTCG
>DATDMW010000357.1:0-4034 GCA_036518595.1 Burkholderiales bacterium | reverse complement strand
CTCGCTCGCGATCACCGAGATGCGCTTGCCCTGGTCGCGCGCGGTGCGCACCACGCCGAGCGCCGTGCCGTGCCCGGCGGTCGCGAGCGCCCCCGCGTTGCAATGCGTCATGATGCGCGCGACCTGCGGGACGAGCGCCGCGCCGGCGGCACCGATCGCGCGGTTGGTGGCGAGGTCCGCTGCCATGATCTCCTGCGCGGCGCGCAGGAGGCGATCGGCCACGGCGGGCGCCGCTGCGTCCCGCGCCGCTGCGAGCGCCTCGCGCATGCGATCCAGCGCCCAGAAGAGGTTGACCGCGGTCGGTCGGCTCGCGGCGAGCGCGGCAAAGGCGGACTCGAGCGCAGCGTCCTGCTCCTCGCGCCGACGATCGCGGTGACGCAGCGCCTCGAGCGCGACCCCGAAGGCCGCAGCGCATCCGATCGCGGGTGCCCCGCGAACCACCATGTCGCGGATGGCGGCGGCGACCTCCGCCGCGGAGCCGCAGCTCACGTAATCGAGCCGGCGCGGAAGGCCGCGCTGGTCGATCAGCTCGAGACGCCCGCCGCTCCAGCGCAGCGTCTCGACCCCCGTCGCCTCAGATGACGCGCTCATTGCCGCCGTCGACCGGCACCTGCGCGCCCGTCGTCTTCGCGAACAGTGGCCCGCACATCTCCGCGGCGAGCTCGGCGACATCGCGGCTCGTGACCTCGGTGCGCAGCACGTTGTTCGTCTTGTACTGGTCGACCGTCATGCCGTAGCTGCGCGCGCGCTCGGCGAGCACCTCCGCGGTCCAGATGCCGGTGTCGAACACGGCGTTCGGGTGCACGGTGTTGACGCGGATGCCGTCGGCGCCCCATTCGAGCGCGGCGATGCGCGCCAGCTGGTTGAGCGCGGCCTTCGACGCCGAGTACGCCGACGCGCCGGGACCCGGCGCCGGCACGTTCTTCGAGCCGATGACGACGACGCGTCCGCCGCGGGGCGCGAGCTTGAGATAGGGATGGCAGGTGCGCATCAGCGCCAGGTTCGAGTCGAGGTTGATGGACATGACCTTGCGCCACTCGTCTCCCGGCAGGTCCGCGATCCTGCGGCTCGCGGAAAAAATGCCCGCGTTGAGCACGAGCATGTCGATGCCACCGAAGGCGAGGGCGGCCTTCGCGGCCGCCGCGGCGACGTCGGACTCGCTCGTGACGTCACCGCGCACGCCGAGGAAATCGGGCCGCCGGTGCAGCGTCTCGATCTCCGGGTTCAGGTCGAAGCCGACCACCGCGGCGCCGCGCGCGAGAAAGGCGGCGACGGCCGCCTTGCCGATGCCCGACGCCGCGCCGGTGACGAGCGCCACCTCCCCGGCGAAGGCGGGCGGCTTCCCGCCTTTCTTCAGCTTCGCCTGCTCGAGGTCCCAGTACTCGACGTCGAACAAGTCCTTCGCGGGCAGCGCGCGGAACCCGCCCAGCGCCTCGGCGCGCAGGATCACGTCGATCGTGTGGTCGTAGATCTCGGCCGCGATCGCCGCGTCCTTCGCGGTCTTTCCCGCGGCGGCGAGGCCGAACTCCGCGTCGAGCACCAGGCGCGGCGCGGGATCGAGGATGGTCTTCGGCTCCCTCGCCTTGGGCGCGTGCTCCGCGAAGTAGCGGCGGTAGCCGTCGACGTAGCGGCCGACGTCGCCCCCGAGCATGGGCGTGCACTTGGTGCGGATGACATGGTCCGGCGTCGCCGGCCCCTGCTGCGAGATGCGCGCGAGGTCCGGGTGCCGCGCGAACGCGAGCGTGCGCCCGTCGGTCACGGTGCGAAGGACGAGAGGCGAGCCCGCCGCGTCGGAGATCGCGCGGCGCAGGCGCGCTTGCGCCGCGGGATCCACCTTGGCCGTCGCGGCGCCCTCGGGCACCACCGTCCAAGCGCGGCGCGACTCGAGGTACTTCTGCGACAGCCCCACCAGCTCGATCATCCGCTCATAGGACTCGCGCGCGGTCTCGCCGAAGGAGAAGATGCCGTGGTTCATGAGCACCATCCCCACCGTCTCGGGCGTTCCCTGGCGCTTGAGCTCCCTCGCGCAGAACTGCGCGAGGTCGAACCCAGGCATGAGATAGGGGATCACGACGCAGCGCTTGGCGTAGATCTCGCGGATGCGCTTGTCGCCGTCCTTCGTGTTCGTGACCGAGAGCACGGCGTCGGCATGCGTATGATCGACATACTTCTGCGGCATCAGCCCATGCAGGATGGTCTCGATCGACGGCGCGGGCGCCGACGCGCGCAGCATGTGGGTGACGAGCTGATTGACCATCTCCGGATCGGAGAGCGCGGGCAGCTCGGCGAGCTTGAGCACGTGCGCGAGGCGCACCGGCGAGAATCCCTGCGGCTCGATCGTCTCGAGGTCCCAGCCGCTGCCCTTCACGTAGAGGATCGCCTGCTCCTCGCCGAAGAGATCCTTCTCGCGCAGCTTGACCGAGGTGTTGCCGCCGCCGTGCAGGACGAGCGACTTGTCGCGTCCGAGCAGGCGGGAGGTGTAGACGCGGAGTCCGAGGTCGCCTTTGAACTGCTTCGCTTCCTCGTCGTTCCAGAGGCTTCGCATCGCCGTCCTTGCGTAAAATGCCCTCGATTATAAGGTCTCGCATGCCTTCGCCGTTCACGATCCGCGTTCTCGACTGGGACGATGCCGCCGCGCTCGCCCGGCCCGTGCGCGAGGAGGTTTTCGTCGTCGAGCAGCGCGTTCCGCTGGAGCTCGAGTGGGACGAGCACGACGCGGGCGCCCGCCACGCGATCGCTCTCGCCGCAAACGGCGAGGCGATCGGCACCGCGCGCCTGCTCCCCGAGGGCCGCATCGGGCGGATGGCGGTGCGCAAGTCCTGGCGCGGCCGAGGCGTTGGCGCGGCGCTGATGCGCGCGCTGCTCGACGAGGCGCGCGCGGCCGGCATGGCCGGGATCGCGCTGCACGCGCAGACGCACGCGGCGGGCTTCTATCGCCGGTTCGGCTTCAGCGCGAGGGGAGAGCCGTTCGAGGAGGCCGGGATCCCCCACGTCGAGATGCGCCTTGCGCTCCGGCCAGCGTGAAGCGGTAGCGCACGACGCCTCCCGGGCTGCCGTCCTCGCGCCACGTCCGCTCGCAGAACTCGACCCGGCCGTCCTCGCCGACGGCGAGCACCGTCGTGCAGCGCGTGCCGTAGCCGCCGTGCGGTGCGATGCGCACGGCGGAGAGGCGCTCCTCGAGCTCCAGGCCCACGCCGGTGTCGGGGAGCGGCTCGCCCGCGGCCGTGCGAGGATCGTCGAACGCCGCGAGCAGCGCGTCCGCGTCGAAGGGACGCTCCAGTGCCGCGCGCATCATCGCCTTGCCTTTCTCCACTTTCGGCCAGGGCGTATCGAGGAGGTGGTTCGACAGCGCGTGAATGCCGCGCGCGACCTCGACCGGCGCGCCGCCGCGGTTCGAGAAGAACCATAGCGATTCGAGGTCGCCGGCGAGCATGCTGAAGCCGTTG
Source organism: Burkholderiales bacterium (assembly GCA_036518595.1). Classification (GTDB taxonomy): domain Bacteria; phylum Pseudomonadota; class Gammaproteobacteria; order Burkholderiales; family SG8-39; genus VBDM01. Next base: position 588 of record DATDMW010000357.1, on the reverse strand, counting down.
TACGGCGTCGCCTTGCGGCCGACGGCGGCCGCGTACTCGCGCGGCCGCTGCGCGCCCGCGAGATAATCGCTCACGAGCCGCCCGCGCGTGGGCGCGTCGGAGCGGCGATCGGCGGGATTGCGGTAGTTCGTGATCGCGGCAAAGCGTCCTTGCAGCGTAACGCCCAGCCAGGTGCCGCCCGCCTCCAGGTCGCGGCCCGCGAGAACGAGATGGTGATCGTCCCAGAACCCCGCGGGCGCCGCCGGCCGGCGGAAATACTCGTCGCGGTTCGCCGCGACGACGAGCCGGTAGCGCTTGTGCGCGCGCCACGCGAGCGCGATCAGGCACATGCTAGAGCTCGCGGAAGACTTCGCGGCGGCGGCCGCCGCCCGGGGAGAGCAGGGCGGCGACGCCGTGCCGGCGCGCGAGCTCGTCGAGCGCCGCCTCCAGCCTCGCGCCGTCCTCCACGTCCTCGTAGATCTCCATCCACGTCGTCTCGTCGTCGCGCCGGCGCAGCAGCCGGCCCCGGACCCCGGTCGCGGCCGCGAGATCGCGCTGGAGGTTCTCGATCGCCGTGCGCGCCACGGCCGCGTTCTCGCGCGGCACCCT
>DATDMW010000356.1:0-8718 GCA_036518595.1 Burkholderiales bacterium | reverse complement strand
GCGAGGCGCTGCGGCGCCTCTCCGACGAGACGCTGCGCGCGCTCGAAGATCGCGTCGTGCGCGACAAGCTCGATGCGCTCGGCGCGGTGGTCGCGCCGCAGGCCTCCGAAGACTTCGGCCGTTTCCTCGCGCAGGAGATCCGCACATGGGAAGCCGTGATCCGCAAATCGGGCATCCACGCCGATTGACGTCTGCGGCGGCGCTCGCCGCCTTCGCACTTCTCGCCGCGTGCGCGGCGCACGTCGCCCGGCCCGACGCGGACGCCGTCCGCGCCCTCGCCCCGACCGGAACGCTGCGCGTCGGCGTCTACGCGGGCAGCCCGACCTCGATGGTGCGCGACGCACGCACCGGCGAGGCGCGCGGCGTCAGCTACGAGCTCGGCCGCGAGCTGGCGGCGCGCCTCGGCGTGCCGTTCGAGCCGGTCGAATATCCGCGCGTCGCCGAAGTGGTCGAGGCGATCAAGGCCGGCCGGGTCGATTTCACGGTCACGAACGCGTCTCCGGCGCGCGCGAAGGAGATCGACTTCACGCCGTCCATCCTCGCGCTCGAGCTCGGCTACCTGGCGCCGCGCGGCTCCGCCATCGCATCGGCGGCCGATGTCGACCGCCCGGGCGTGCGCGTCGGCGTCACGCAGGGAAGCACCTCGCAGGCGACGCTCTCGAAGACCTTGAAGAACGCGACTCTCGTCGCCGCGCCGACCGTCAAGGCCGCCGTCGACCTGCTCTCGAGCGGCGGCATCGACGTCTACGCGACCAACAAGGCCATCCTCTCGGAAATGTCGGACCAGATCGCGGGCTCGCGCATCCTCGAGGGCCGCTGGGGCCTCGAGCACATGGCGATCGGCTATCCGAAGGGGCGCGCGGCCGGCGCCGAGTACATCCGTCGCTTCGCCGAGGCCGCGCAATCGGAGGGCCTGGTGCGCCGCGCGGCGCAGCGCGCGGGACTGCGCGGGACGGCCGAGCCTTAGAAGCGCGCCCGGTAGCCGAGCATGAACCCGCGCGGCATCGCCTGCAGCATGAACGGGCTGTCCCGCGTCGCGGCGATGTAGCCGGCCCCCGCGCCGAGCAGGAATCCGGCGAGCACGTCGCTCTGCCAGTGCCCGCCGACCTTCACGCGCGCGTACGCGTCATACACGGGCAGCAGCTCGAGCGCCCAGATTGCCGGGTGGTCGTCCCGGTATTGCATGATGAACGGCGTCACGGCCGCGCTCATGAAGGTGACCTCGCCGCTCGGGAAGCTGTAATGTCCTCGGCCCTGGAACCAGAGGTTCGGGTCGCTGCTCTCGGTCGGCCGCGAGCGCGTGAACACGTACTTGAGGCCGGTCGACGCCACTGCCCCGAGGACCGACGCATCGATCGCGCGCCAGTACGTGTCGCCGAGGCGGCTTGCCGGATCGTGCCTCAGCGCTCCCGCGACGAGCGCAATGATCATCCCGTCCTCGATGAGGAGCTGGTTGCGCCTCAGCGTCAGCCCGTCGTTGTCGCGAGCGACCGGGTGGTCGATCCCGATCGGGCCGTCTTTCGCGATCGCGGCCTGCGATACGGCGAGCAGCAGGGACAACAATGACAGACAGAGGCGCACTGAGATCATCCTCGATGTGTAATGGGCCGGCGGTTTCTGGGCAGCGCTGCTTGCGGAAAGCTGACCTCGGCTTGCAGGACGCCGTCGCCGGGACGGACGGGCCGCGTCATGCGGGCGAGGTTGTGGCCGGCTTCACCGGCCGCACCGGATCCTGCAGGAGCGCCGCGATCCGGGGCGCGGGCAGCGGCTCGCTGAACAGGTAGCCCTGCATCTCGTCGCATTTCAGCGCGCGCAGAAGCCTGGCTTGCTCCTCGTTCTCCACGCCTTCGCCGACGATCGTGAGCCGCAGGTCGTGACCCAGCGCGATGATGGTCGAGACGATCGAGAGATCGCCCGAGGTCGACGGCATGCGCGAGACGAAAGAGCGGTCGATCTTCAGCGAGTCGAGGGGAAACTGCGCAATGTAGCGCAGCGACGAGTACCCGGTGCCAAAGTCGTCGATGGCGATATGCATGCCGATGGCGCGCAGCTCCCGCAGTTTCTCGATGTTGTCCTCGGCGTTCGCCATGATGATGGACTCGGTGATCTCGAGGTCGAGCGCGTGATCCGCGCCGGCCTGCGAAGCCAGCGCGCTCTTCACCGCCGCAACGAAGTCCTTGCGGCGCAGCTGGATGGCCGACACGTTCACCGCGATGCGGGGCACGCTCAGGCCCAGTCCGGTCCAGCGCGCGCGCTGCGCGACGGCCTCGCGCAGCGCCCACTCGCCGACGGGAATGATGAGGCCGGTCTCCTCGAGCATGGGGATGAACTGCGCGGGCGGGACCAGGCCGGTTTTCGGGTCGTTCCAGCGTAGCAGCGCCTCGAGCCCGACGATGCGGCCGGTGCGCGAGCTGACCTTAGGCTGATAGTGCAGCGTGAACTGCCGCTGCTCGACCGCGCGGCGCAGCCGGTTCTCGAGCGCGACTGCCTCCGCCACCCGCGCGTTCATCTCGGGCGCGTAGAAGAGGTAGCGCTCGGTCGCGTCCTTGGCCTTGACGAGCGCGATCTCGGCGTTCCGGTACAGCGCGTCGGCGTTTGCGCCGTCGAGGGGAAAGAGCGCGATGCCCGCACGCATCGAAAGCAGCTGCTCGTGCCCATCGACCGCGAACGGCCCGCCGAAGCACTGGTCCATGATGCGCTCGAGCGCATGCGCGGCATGCGCGGCGTCGGGCACCCCCGGGAGCGCGAGCGCGAAGCGGTCCGCCTCGACCCGCGCGACGCGGACGCCGGATCCCGCGCACCGCACGAGCCGCTGCGCGAGGTCGCACAGGAGCCGGTCGGCGGCCTGGCGACCGAAGGTCTCGTTCACGTTGCGGAAGCGCTCGACGTCGGCCAGGACGACCGCCGCAGCCGAGCCGTCGCTGCGCATCCTGATGAGATCCTCTTCCAGGCCCTGGCCGAAGAGCTTGCGGTTCGGCAGGCCCGTGAGCACGTCGTAGTACGCGAGATAGGCCACCTCCTCCGCCTTGGCGATGTGGTCGAGCGCGAACGAGATATCGCCCGCGAGGTCGACGAGGAGCCGCATCTCCTCGTCGTCGAAAAAGCCGGTCTCGCCCGAGTACAGGCATAGCACGCCGACGGCCTTACCGCCGACGATCAGCGGCAGCACGGCGAGCGACAAGATCCCGCGCTCGCGGCACTCCTTCTTCATCAGGCGCTGCGGGTCGTTCTCGATGTCGTTCGAGATCACGGGCGCGAGGCTGCGCACGGCGCGGCCCACCAGCCCTTGTCCTTCGGGCGTTGCATCGACGACCGCGAGCGGGGCCGAGTCGAAGAAGTCGCGCACGTCACCGCCGGACGCGGCCGGCCTCACGACCTGCGCACGCTCGTCGATCAGCCCGATCCATGCCATGCGGAAGCGACCGGCCTCGACCGCGATGCGGCAGGCCTCGTCGAACAGCTGCCGACGGTCGTGTATGCGCACGATCGCGGCGTTGATGCCCGAGAGCACCGAATGTACCCGCGTGAGGCGGTGGATTCGGCGCTCCTGCGCCTTGCGCTCGCTGACGTCGCGCCCGATACCGAAGAGGTAGGTGACGCCGCCGAGCGTCACGGGGCCCACGCTGAAGTCGCCGTCCCAGTAGCGTCCGAACCGGCTCGCGATGCGCATCTCGAAATGCGACGACACGCGCTCCGCGAGCGTGCGATCGAATATCTGCTGCGCGCGCGTCCGGTCGTCCGGATGCACGATCGGCTCGAATCGCTTGCCGATCCACTCGTCGGGCGACCATCCGGTGGCGAGCGAGAATGCGGGGCTCAGCGACACGAAGCGCTGGTCCGGGCCGATGATATAGACCACGTCCCGGGCGCGTTCGAAGATGCTGCGGTAGCGCTCCTCGCTCTCGCGCAGACGCTCGAACGGCTGGCGCACGCTCGCGACGAAGACCGCGCGGTAGATGAACGCGAACGCCGCGATCTTGTACACGTGGCCGAGCAGGTTGAACACGTCGGTGACCGCGGAATACAGCGTCAGGCTCAGCTCGCCCAGGATGGAGATCGCCGCCGCAGCGAAGAGCAGCGCCGCGTCGCCCGACGCGGTCAGCCGCGCCTTCGCGTAGAACAGCAGCGCCGGAATCGCGAGCAGGACGACAATGGCGTACTCGATGGCCCGCTTCAGCGGCGTGAGGCCCTTACCCTCGATGAAAGTGTGCGGCAGCCGGTCGCCGTGCAAGAGGACCATCCAATAGACGAGCGCGGTGACGGCGAGCGCGCCGAGAAGCAGCGCGTAGCGCGTCGCCGGCGACGCGAGCGGCGCCGGGGCCCGCACCGCCGCGGAAAGAAGGCAGGCCGCGAAGACCGTGCGCCCGGCGAGCCAGAACTCGATTGCCTTCTCCGGGTCGGCCGGCGTCACGAAGTCCGGCATGCCCTTGAACGAGAGCATGTGCGCGAAGTCGATCAGGCCGACCGCCAGCAGGCCGCAGGCGAGGATCACCGTATTCCCGGAGCGCTCGCGCGTGTACGCGTTCCAGGTGACGCCGAAGACCAGCATGGCGACCACGATCGAGGCGCCCTCGAGCAGGTTGTGAAGCGGCAGGTAGCTGGAAATACCTTCCAAGGCGTGGTGCGGCGGCGCCTGCCACACGACGGCGAACAGCGCGGCGAACCCCGCGAGGATTGCGAGCACCCGCGCCAGACGCCGCTCCCCTGGGAGGATCAACGACGAAGTCATGCGCCGCGAGTCTGGCAGCAACGGCGCTTGCGGTTTTGATCCAGCGCAAAATCGCCGCCGGTAGCGCCGCGCTCGCGCGAACAGCTCTCGCTTGTCGGGAATCTCCCGACACCGCCGCCCCGCGCGCCGTGCGGGCGGGTCTTAGCCCAGCGTCCGCCGTCCCTGCAGCAGGCGCGTGCAATCCCCGGCTGGTTGCGGGCGCTCGAAGAAGTAGCCCTGGATCTCGTCGCAGCCGTGCTCGCGCAGGAAGTGGAGCTGGGCCTGCGTCTCGACGCCCTCCGCGATGACCTTCAGCTTCAGGCTGTGCGCGAGATTGATGATGGCGATCGTGATCGCGGCATCGTCGGCATCGTTGTTGACGTCGTGCACGAACGCGCGGTCGATCTTGAGCGCGTCGAGCGGGAAACGCTTGAGGTAGGCCAGGCTGGAGTAGCCCGTGCCGAAATCGTCGACCGAGATCCGCACGCCGTAGGACTTCAGCGTCCGCAGCACCCGGATCGCCTGCTCCGCGTCGCGCATCAGCAGGGTCTCGGTCAGCTCGAGCTCGAGCTGACGCGGGTCGATCCCGGTCTCCTCGATCAGCCGCGCGATGGTGGCGTCGAGGCCGGGACGCTGAAACTGCCGCGCCGAGAGGTTCACCGCCACCGAGCGGCTGCCCAGGCCCCTGTGCTGCCACGCCCTGATCTGGGCGCATGCGGTCGCGAGCACCCAGTCCCCGACCGGCATGATGAGCCCGGTATCCTCCAGGATCGGGACGAAGCGAGCGGGCGACGCGAGGCGCCGGTCCGATTGCGTCCAGCGCAGGAGCGCCTCGAAGCCGCTGATCGCGCCCGTCGCAAGGCTCGCCTTCGGCTGGTAATGCAGCTCGAACTCGCGCCGCTCGAGCGCTCCGCGCAGCGCCGTCTCGAGCTGCAGGCGCTGCGCCGCGCGCTCGTTCATCTCGGGCAGGTAGAACTGGTAGCCGCTGCCCCCCTGCTCCTTCACCCGGTCCTTGGCCGCGTTCGCGTTCTTCAGCAGCACGTCGCCGGCGGCGCCGTCCTCGGGGTAGAGCGCGACGCCCACGCTTGCCGAGACGTAGACCTGGCGTCCCCCGACCTCGAAGGGGCGCCCGAGAGCATCCAGGACCTTCTGCGCGGCGGTCGCCGCGTCGTCCGCGCGCGCGAGGTTGGAGAGCGCGATCGCGAACTCGTCGCCGCTCAGGCGCGCCGCGGTGTCGCCGCCGCGCAGGGTATCGCCCAGGCGTTGCGCCGCCTGCGTGAGCAGCGCGTCGCCGGCGCCGACGCCGAGCGTGTCGTTCACCATCTTGAAGCGATCCAGGTTCACCAGCACGACGCCGACGAGCCAGTCGTTGCGCCGCGCCTGCGCGAGCGTCTGCTCCAGGCGGTCCTTGAACAGGTCGCGGTTCGGCAGGCCGGTGAGCGGATCGAACTGAGCGAGGTACGCGAGGCGCTGCTCGGCTTCCTTGCTCGCGGTGATGTCGCGGCAGTTGATCACCACCGCCGCGATGGCGTCGTCGGCGGTGAGGTTGTTGAACGAGCCGTCCAGGATCTTCCAGCCGTCGGTCTTGTGGCGCGCGCGGCACTGGAAGGCGATCGGCTTCCCCGGGGCGTTGAGAGATTCGCCGAGCTTCGCCTTCAGCGCCGCGGCGTCCTCGGGGTGCGTCAGCTCGATCACCGGCCGTCCGGCGCGCTCCTCGTCGGTGTAGCCCAGCAGCCGCCCGGTGGCGGGACTGCGGTACAGCACCGCGCCCTCGGGGTCGATGAGAACGATGGCGTCGGCGCTGTTCTCGATCAGCGCCTGGAACCGGCGCTCGATCTTGCGGCGCGCGTCCTCGATCCGGCGCGCCTCGACGCGCGCCTCGGCGTCGCGCACGGCGCGCTCCACCGCCGGCGGCAGCCGGATGAGGTTGGTCTTGAGCACGTAGTCGGTCGCGCCGTTCTTCAGGGCGCGCACGGCGTACTCCTCGCCGATCGTGCCCGAGACGAAGATGAACGGGACGTCGGGGTCGACCTCGCGCGCGATGGCGAATGCTTCCATGCCGTCGAAGCGCGGCATGGAGAAATCGGAGATGATGACGTGGGGCCGGAATTCGCCGAGCTCGCGCCGGAAAGCGTCCTCGGTATCGACGCGCCGGGCGACGCAACGCAGGCCCGCGCGCTTCAGCTCCCGCAGCGCGAGCTCGGCGTCCATTTCGACGTCCTCGACCACGAGGACTTTGATGTGCTCAGTCCCCACCCGGCCTCCCCCCCAGGGCCGTAGCAACGCTGCTACAGGCGCGTATTCTGAATGCTGACTGACAACCCCGCTATGGGGTTCCCCCTAATACGGTGGCCGTGCATGACTTCGTGAAATTTTGCGCGCCGAAGCGCGCCGGCGTCCGGAATTCTCGCGCGCGACGCGTCCGGGTTTTCCCGGCACCCGAGCTATGCGGGACCCACGAACCCGATGTAAACGCCGCAGGCGTGCTCGGGCGTCACGAGCATCGCCTGCTCGCCCGTGTTGCGGACGCCGCGCTTCGGGGGCGGAACGCCGTGATCGGCGATCCATTTCGCGGCCGCATCCATGCTGCCCGTGCGGAACAGCACCTGGAATGGCCCCGGCCCCCGCGAACGCAGCGCGTCGGCGCACACGCCCGGGCCCGCGGGCTGCGCGAGACCGAGGCCGGTGGTCCCGAGCTGGAATATCGCCATGTCCGCGTCGATGACCGTGCCGCGCTCCATCTTCGGCTCGGCGAAGCCGAGAGCGCTTCGGACCTTCTCGACCGCGGCGGCGAGGTCGGTCACGGCGATGTAGACGCGCTCGATGCGCTGCACTCGGTTCGGATGACGGCGGGCGGGGACTGGCCGATGCGGGACGATGTCGATCCATTGCGCCGGCGCGCGCGCGAAAGTGCCGTCGTCGCTCCGGAGCGCGATCGATCTCAGCCCCTCTCCGCCGCCCACGAGGACGAGGCCGTCGTCTTCGGCGAAAGCCGCGCCGTGGTCGTCGACGTCGAAGCCGATCCTGCGGTAGGCGTCGATGCCTTCGTCGAGATTCCGCGCGCCGATCGTGACGTGATCGATGCGCGTCAGCACCCTGCTCACTCCGCCTGGATGTTCGCGCGCTTGACGATGTCGCGCATGCGCGCGAGGCCGTCGCGCGTCCAGCGCGTGACCGTCTCGGGCCCGGAGCCGACCGGCTCCAGCCCCTGCGCGATCAGCTTGTCGCGCACGTCCGGGGCCTTGATCGCGCGCACGAGCTCGGCGTTCAGCCGGTCGACGACGGGCTTGGGCGTGCGCAGCGGCACGACGAACGACGCCCAGGTGCGCCACTCGAAGCCGGGCACGCCCGCCTCGGCCATGGTCGGTACTTCGGGCAGGAGCGGCGAGCGTGCCGCGCTCGGCACGCCCAGCGCGCGCATGCGGCCGTCCTTCACGTACGGCTGCACGATCGACACGGCGCCGAAGTGCGCCTGCACGCGGCCGGACATGATGTCGATCGCGGCCTGCGTCGCGCCCTTGTACGGGATGTGCACGAGGTCGAGGCCGGTCGCCGCCTTGAATGCCTCCATCGCGACATGCTGCGGGCTGCCGTTGCCGCCGGAGGAGTAGTCGATCTTCCCCGGCCGGGCCTTCGCGTAGTCGATGAATTCGCGCACCGTCTTCGCCGGCACGTCGTTGTTGACCACCATGACCCACGTGATCGCAGCCACCACGCCGACCGGCTCGAAGTCTTTCGTAGGGTCGTAGCCGACGTGCCGGATGTTCGGAATCATGGTGAGGATCGAATCGTTCAGCACGCCGACGGTGTAGCCGTCGGGCGCGGCGCGCTTCACGCGCTCGGCGCCGATGGAGCCCGCCGCGCCGGGCTGGTTCTCGATCAGGATCTGCTGGCCGAGGTTCTCGCTCATGCGCTGGGCGACGATGCGGATCATGACGTCGACGGCGCTGCCCGCCTGCAGCGGCATCACGACGAGCACCGGCTTCGCCGGGTAGCCCTGCGCGGAGCAC
>DATDMW010000355.1:0-2107 GCA_036518595.1 Burkholderiales bacterium | reverse complement strand
CGCGAAGATCCCGGCGTACGAGATGATCCGCTTCTCCGTCACGATCCAGCGCGGCTGCTTCGGCGGTTGCACGTTCTGCTCGATCACCGAGCACGAGGGAAGGATCATCCAGAATCGCACCGAGGGCTCGATCCTGCTCGACGCGCGCGCGGACCTGCTCGTCTACGGCAACGCCGAGCGCGCGATCGTCGAGATCGCGCACCGGCTCGCGAAGCGCGAGCGCATCTCCACGATCACCGACCTGCGCGGCACCGCGTTCGTGCGCCGCGCGCCGCCCGAGGGCTGGATCGAGATCGATTCGACCGAAGTCGACACGCCGGGGCCGCTCGCGCCGCCCGTCGATCCGTACGCGATGGAGCCGGCGCGGCAGCAGGCGCAGGCGCCTTCGAACGTGCGCGTCGTCAAGTTCGAGCGCCAGGTCCCGAACGCGATGCGCGCGAAGAGCGTCGTGCGCATGCCCGCGTTCGAGCAGGTGCGCGACGACCCGGTGCTCTACGCCCACGCCTCGCGCATCCTGCACGTCGAGTCGAACCCGGGCAACGCGCGCGCGCTGGTGCAGCGCCACGGCGACGCCGACGTGTGGCTGAACCCGCCGCCCGTGCCGCTCGCGACGAAGGAGATGGACGCGCTCTACGAGCTGCCGTACAAGCGCGTGCCGCATCCGGCGTACGGAAGCGCGAAGATCCCGGCGTACGAGATGATCCGCTTCTCGATCGCGATCCAGCGCGGCTGCTTCGGCGGCTGCACCTTCTGCTCGATCACCGAGCACGAGGGGCGCATCATCCAGAGCCGGTCGGAGGAGTCGGTGCTGCGCGAGATCGAGACGGTGCGCGACACCGTGCCCGGGTTCACGGGCGTCATCTCCGACCTGGGCGGGCCGACGGCGAACATGTACCGGCTCGCGTGCAAGAGCCGCGAGATCGAGTCGGCGTGCCGGCGCCCGTCGTGCGTGTTCCCGGATATCTGCCCCAACCTCAACACCGACCACGCGCCGCTCGTGAAGCTCTATCGCAAAGCGCGCGAGATCCCCGGCGTGAAGAAGGTGCTGATCGCCTCGGGCGTGCGCTACGACCTCGCGGTGAAGTCGCCCGAGTACGTGCGCGAGCTCGCGCAGCACCACGTCGGCGGCTATCTCAAGATCGCGCCCGAGGCGATCTCCGAGGGGCCGCTCGCGATGATGATGAAGCCCGGCGTCGGCGCCTACGACAAGTTCAAGGCGCTCTTCGACAGGTTCTCGAAGGAGGCGGGCAAGGAGCAGTACCTCATCCCCTACTTCATCGCCGCGCACCCGGGGACGACGGACGCCGACATGCTCGAGCTCGCGCTGTGGCTGAAGAGCAACGGCTTCCGCGCCGACCAGGTGCAGGCGTTCCTGCCGGGCCCGATGGCGACCGCGACCGCGATGTACCACACCGGGAGGAACCCCTTGCGCAAGATCACGCGCGACGGCGAGCGCGTGACGGTGCCGAAGGGCCTGCGCGTGCGGCGGCTGCACAAGGCGTTCCTGCGCTACCACGATCCGGAGAACTGGCCGGTGCTGCGCGACGCGCTGAAGCGCATGGGGCGCGCGGACCTGATCGGGCCGGGGAGGCGCTGTCTCGTGCCGGCGTGGCAGCCCGAGGGGACGGGCCTGCGGCACGAAGGGCGCCGGACGACGCCCTTCCGCACCCAGCACACCGGGTTGCCGGACGCGCGCAGAGCGCGCAAACTCGGAAAGACCGGACGCTGAAGCCTCTTCGGGGGCCTTTTCCCGCGCTCCGTCGCCTCTTCAGCCGGTTCGTCGCAAAGTCCGGGCTTGCGGCCCCGCGGACGGGTATCGTCGGGCGCTGACGAATCGCTTCGTTCCTTCGCAGCCAAAGGAGAGCACGCATGAAAAGCAGAATGGCAGTGCTTGCATTGGGCTTCGGTCTCGCTTTCGCCGCTCCGCTATCGGCCGCGCCGGCCGATCCGGGGCGGATCGTGACGCTCGTCTGCACGCAGTTCACGTCGAACATCTGCACCAGCCTCGAGCAGGTGGCCGCCGACGGCGTGCTCACGCCGTATACGGCCCCGCCGTCCGGCTTCGTGCTGGTCGTGACGGACTTCGTGTGGAAGGCGGCGCACGTCG
>DATDMW010000354.1:0-7932 GCA_036518595.1 Burkholderiales bacterium | reverse complement strand
ACGAGCCCGCGCACGATCACGTAAGGCGCCGCGATGGTCACGTCGTTGGCGGCCTTATTGGCGACGTCGATCGTCGCCCCGGGCGCGCCGGTGTAGAGCACGTAGCCGTCGGGGCTTCCGCCCTGCGTGATGTGCAGCGTCTCGGAGCCGCCGCCTACCGTGACCGTCCTCGCGACCGGAAAGCGCTCCGGCCAGGTCCTCGCGGTGAGCGTCGTCGTGGCGCCCGGCGCCGCGAGCCGCACCTCGTAGGCCGTGCCGGGCGAAAGACGCACCAGGCTGCCGCGGCATTCGCGGTTGCGCGCGTCGTACCAGAGATCGAGGCCTTTCTTCCAGGCGCCGTCCCCGGCCTTGCGGTATTGCACCGCGCAGCCCGCGGCGCCCGGATCCGAGGGGGGCGTCCAGTACAGCCCCAGCGACTCGAACGTCGCCACGGCGCGCGGACCGTTCGACGCCGCCGGCGCGGCCGCGGCGGACGCGGCGAGCAGCGCGGCGGCCAGTGCGAGTCGCTTCACGGCAGCCTCGGGCCTCCGCCCAGGTGAAATCGCGCACAGTCTGAACGGGCCGCAGACGTGGTATATGGAAGCATCCATGGTCCGCGTGGACTACCGGCCGCGCAATCCCATGCGTGGCAAGGGGTTACTGCGGATCGAAGGCGCGGGAACGCGCGGCCTGCGCGCATCATCCAATCGGCGCGAACGAAGGAGACGAACATGCAGCCCGCCACGGTCAGCGCAGTGAACGCCCGTACCGACGATGCCGAGCTCGTGCGCCGGATCGCCGCCGGGGATCACGCCGCGTGCCGCGAGCTCATGCGTCGCTACAACCAGCGGCTGTACCGCACCGCGCGCGCCATCCTGAAGGACGACGCCGAGGCCGAGGACGCGGTCCAGGAAGCCTACCTGCTCGCGTTCCGCGCGATGGGCGGCTTCCGCGGCGACGCGAAGCTCTCGACCTGGCTGGTGCGCATCGCCGCCAACGAGGCGCTCGGGCGCCTGCGCAAGCGCTCCCGGGCCGCCGAGATCATCCCATTCGACGGTATCGACGGCGGCGACGCCGTCGCCGAAGCCCTGGAAGACGACATGATGCCATCCAAGCCCGAACAGCCCGAGAACGCCGCGCTGCGCGCGGAGACCCGCCGCCTGCTCGAGGCGAAGATCGACGAGCTGCCCGACGCCTTCCGCGCGGTGTTCGTGCTGCGCGCGCTCGAGGAGCTGTCGGTCGAGGAGACCGCGGCCACGCTCGGCATTCCCGACGCGACCGTGCGCTCGCGCTTCTTCCGCGCCCGGGGCATGCTGCGCGCCGCGCTGTCGCGCGACATCGATGTCGCTTTCGACCAGGCGTTCGCCTTCGCGGGCGAGCGCTGCGACCGCATCGTGGCCAACGTCATGGCCAAGCTCGAGCAAGCGCCGCCTGGTAGCGCCTAAACCCGTTTCACCCCACAGCAGGAGGTTCCAATGAAGCACGCAAAGGTGTTTCTGTCTTCGCTCGCCCTGACGCTGGGCGGCGCGGCCGCGCTGACCGCGGCCGGTCTCACCCTCACCGCGCTCGCCGACGACGGTCCCGGGCGCATCGCCAACGACAACGACCGCGCCATCGACCGCAGCGCCGAGCGCATGGTCGAGCAGGGCCGCGGCATCTTCCGCTTCGACACGTTCGGCTCCGAGCATTTCTTCGGCGACGCGCTGCAGCTGCACCAGGCGATCGCGGGCGCCGCGAACGGCGGCGTCGGGCCCGGCGTCTCGCCCAAGACCGCGCTCGCGGTCGGCCTGAAGGTCGACTCCGACGCGCTGCCCGCGGCGCTGAAAGCGCAGATCGCGGCCGGCCAGGTGAACCTCGACGACCCGGCGACGACGCTCGCGCTGCTCAAGCTGAACGCGGTCGTCGGCCTCACCGGCAAGTTCGACGCGAGCGGCAAGATCACCGCGCTCGGCGCGCAGTGCGCCCTGTGCCACTCGACCGTCGACAACTCGTTCGCGCCCGGCATCGGCAAGCGGCTCGACGGCTGGTCCAACCAGGACCTCAACATCGGCCTCATCCTGTCGCTCGCGCCCAACCTGAAGCCCTTCACCGACCTGCTCGGCGTCGACGCGGCGACCGTGAAGGCGGTGCTCACGAGCTGGGGCCCCGGCAAGTTCGACGCGGAGCTCGACAAGGACGGCGCGGCGCACGCGTTCCGCCCCGACGGCAAGCCCGCGGCCACGCTGATCCCGCCCGCGTTCGGCCTCGCCGGCGTGAACCTGCACACCTGGACGGGCTTCGGCTCGGTGCCGTACTGGAACGCGTACGTCGCCGCGACCGAGATGCACGGCTCGGGCACGTTCTTCGACCAGAGGCTCTCCGACCCGGCGCAGTTCCCGGTCGCGGCGGCCACGGGCTCGTGGAACACGCGCGGCAAGCCCGACCTCGTCACGGCGAAGCTGCCGGCGCTGCACTTCTACCAGCTCGCGATTCCCGCTCCGAAGGCGCCGGCGGGCAGCTTCGACGCGGCCGCGGCCGCTCGCGGCAAGGTGGTGTTCGAAGGCGACGGCAAGTGCGCGGTCTGCCACGTGCCGCCGCTCTACACCGAGCCCGGCCACAACCTGCACTCGCCCGAGGAGATGGGGATCGACTCGTTCCAGGCCGACCGCTCGCCGACGCACGCGTACCGCACCGCGCCGCTCGCCGGCCTGTGGACGCACCAGAAGCGAGGCTTCTACCACGACGGCCGCTTCCCGACGCTGAACGACGTGGTGGCGCACTACGACAGCCACTTCGGCCTGGGGCTCGGCGCGCAGCAGAAAAGCGACCTGGTCGAGTACCTGAAGTCGCTGTAAGGAGTCACAATGAACGCCGCGGCGCAGGAACCGGCCGCGGCGTTTTCTTTGGGGAGGAGAAAACCATGACCATGCTTCCCGCCGACGCCGCCGCGTGCGCGAAGACGCCCGAGCATCCCCCGACCGCGCTCGAGCGCGTGCTGCGCGCGATGTCCGTGTTCACGATGCTGATGACCGTGCCCCAGGTGTATACGATCTGGGTCGGGCACGACGCGCGCGGCGTGTCGATCGTGTCCTGGGGCGCGTACCTGATCGCGGCGCTGCTCTGGTTCGTCTATGGGCTGCAGAAGGGCGACAAGACGATCTACCTCGCGTGCGTCGGCTGGGTCGTGCTCGATTGCGCGGTGGTGATCGGCGGTATCATGTACCGGTAAGGCGCGAAGGGAGAATCGAATGAACGCGCTGCTCGCAAAGATCGGAACCCGGCTCGCGCGCTACCTCTCCGAGCCGAGGCGGCAGGGCACGCAGATCGCCGTCGACCCGCCGGCGATGCTCGCCGCGGCGCTCCGGCCCGGCGACGTGCTGCTCGTGGAGGGCAACACCCGGATCAGCGTCGCGATCAAGTACCTGACGCAGTCGACCTGGTCGCACGCGACGCTGTACATCGGCGACGCGCTCGGGCCCGCAGCACCGGGCGAGGAGCCGAAGGTCCTGATCGAGGCCGACGTCGTCGACGGCGTGCGCGCGGTGCCGCTGTCCGCGTACGCGAAGATGCACACGCGCATCTGCCGCCCGGTCGGCCTCTCGGCCGGCGATCTCGCGAAGGTGATCGGCTACGCGGTCGCGCGCATCGGCCATCGCTACGACATGAAGAACGTTCTCGACCTCGCGCGCTTCCTCCTGCCGACGCCGCCGGTGCCGGTGCGCTTCAGGCGGCGCCTGATCGCGTTCGGCTCGGGCGACCCGACGCGCGCGATCTGCTCGACGCTGATCGCGCAGGCGTTCCAGTCGGTCGGCTACCCGATCCTGCCCGACGTGATCCAGGAGAAGACCGGCGACCCGGCGTGCATGGACTGCTACCGCGAGACGCTGCGCATCCGCCACTACAGCCTGTACACGCCGCGCGACTTCGACATCTCGTCGTACTTCGAGGTCGTCAAGCCCATGCTCGCCGCCGGCTTCGACTATCACAAGGTCGCCTGGGCGGCGCAGGCGCCGGAGCTGCAGCTCGCGGCCTCCTCGATGTCATCCTGAGCGCAGCGAAGGATCTGCTTTTGCGCCGTAAAGCAGATTCTTCGCTGCGCTCAGAATGACATTCCGGCGACGTCGGGAAGCTCGGGCATTCAGCCCGGGCGGCCGTCGAGGCGCGGGCGCGTCAGCACCGGCCAGAAGACGACCGTGAACGCGAGGAAGGCGAGCGACCACAGCGCCCCCGAGACGATGATCGCGTCGAGATAGAGCGCGGGGAAGAACATCGGGCCGAACACGCGCACCAGCGCGGCGAGCTGGATCAGGACGTACGCCGCGACCTCGCCGCCGCCCGCCTCGAGCGGCCGGCCGGTGTGGCCGCGCGCGGTGCGCGTCATCATGCCGAGCGTCATGCCGCCGATGGCGCCGACGGTGAGCGCGTGCGTGGCGAGGCTCGGCATGATCAGCCCCAGCTCGCCGAAGGCGCGCAGCGCGAGGTGGATGACGATCCACGCGTACGACGCGTGCAGGATCCACACGAGCGGGCGATGGACCGTGCGCCAGGGCCGCCACAGGAGAAAGCGCGCGCCGTGCAGCAGCGCGGCGAGGCCGGCGAGCACGGCCATCGGCTCCTCGGGCGCGCCGATCGCGTCGAACACGACGAGCAGCAGCACGGCGGCGAGCGCGGCGCGATCGAGCCACGGCGCGCGCCGCGGAGCGGCGCCCGGGATCGCGTTCGCCGTGAACATGGGAATCACGCGCCCGCCCATCACCGCGATGACGAACAGGATCAGGTCGAGCGCGATCTCGAGCCCGACGCCGACCGGCGCGTCGAGGACGTCGTCCTTGGCGAGATAGAAGCACAGGTTGACCGCGCCGAGGAGGACCAGCAGCGCGATGAAGAAATAATTGCGGCGGTTGCCGCTCGCGATCAGCGGCACCGCGATGCCGGCCGCGGCGGCGAGCGCGAAGGCGGCGTCGGCGATGGCGGCGAGCTCGGTCCACGGCGTGAACACGAGCACGCGCGCCGCGAGCCACGCGAGCGCGATCGCGGCGAGCGTGCCGCCGCTCGGCGTCGGGCGCCCGGTCCAGTTGCGCACCGCGGTGAACAGGAAGCCGACCATCACGGCGAAGGCGTAGCCGAAGATCATCTCGTGCGCGTGCCAGACCGATTCCGAGAAATACACCCATTCGCCGAGCCAGCCGGCGAAGCGCGCGGCCCAGAGCGGGACCGAGAGCGCGGCGAAGAGGCCGGCGAGGAGATAGAAGGGGCGGAACCCTATGGCCCAGAGCGGTCTGAGCACTACCGCTCCGGCTTGACGCAGGTGTAATACAGGCGGTCGACCATGCGGCCCTGGTCGGAGCTGTACACCTGGAAGCGCTGGGCCTCGCGCGGCGCCAGCCCCGCGCCGGCGCAGTTCTTCTGAGCCTGGGCCGTCGCGCTCGCGGCCGGGGTGTCGGTCGCGGTGTATTGCTCGCCCTCGCGCCCGGCGGTCGAGCAGCCCGCGAGCGCCGCGATCGCCAATCCCACCGTCAGGAGCCGGCTCATGTCTTCTCCCTCTTGGAGCCGCGTATTGTACGCGTTAAGCTTCGGGTCTTCCGTCAATCCGCGGTAAATCATGGCTCAATTCGTCTATTCCCTCCGCAGGGTGGGCAGGGTCGTCCCGCCGAAGCGCGAGATCCTGAAGAACATCTCGCTCAACTTCTTTCCCGGCGCCAAGATCGGCGTGCTCGGCCTGAACGGCGCGGGCAAGTCCACGCTGCTGAAGATCATGGCGCTCGAGGACAAGGACTACGAGGGCGAGGTCCTGCCGATGCCGAACATGAAGATCGGCTACCTGCCGCAGGAGCCCCGGCTCGATCCCGAGAAGACCGTGCGCGACGCGGTCGAGGAGGGCCTGGGCGACGTGCTCGCCGCGAAGAAGCGGCTCGAGGAAGTCTACGCGGCTTACGCCGAGCCCGACGCCGACTTCGACAAGCTCGCCGCCGAGCAGGCGCGGCTCGAGGCGATCGTGAACGCCTCGCACTCGGACAGCGCCGACCTGCAGATGGAGGTCGCCGCCGACGCGCTGCGCCTGCCGCCGTGGGAGTCGAAGATCGGCCCGCTCTCGGGCGGCGAGAAGCGCCGCGTCGCGCTGTGCCGGCTGCTGCTCTCCAAGCCCGACATCCTGCTGCTCGACGAGCCGACCAACCACCTCGACGCCGAGAGCGTCGAGTGGCTCGAGCAGTATCTCCAGAAGTTCCCCGGCACGGTGATCGCGGTGACGCACGACCGCTACTTCCTCGACAACGCCGCCGGCTGGATCCTCGAGCTCGACCGCGGCTACGGCATTCCCTGGGAAGGCAACTACTCGTCGTGGCTCGAGCAGAAGGAGCAGCGCCTCGAGCAGGAGGCGAAGGCCGAGGCCGCGCGCATCAAGACCATGCAGAAAGAGCTGGAGTGGGTCCGGCAAAATCCTTCCGGACGAAGGGCAAAAAGCAAGGCGCGCCTCGCGCGCTTCGAGGAGATGTCGTCCTACGAGTACCAGAAGCGCAACGAGACCTCGGAGATCTTCATCCCGGTCGCCGAGCGCCTCGGCGACTCGGTTATCGAGTTCCAGAACGTGAGCAAGGCCTACGGCGAGCGGCTGCTGATCGACGACCTGTCGTTCAAGGTCCCGCAGGGCGCGATCGTCGGCATCATCGGACCGCACGGGGCCGGCAAGTCGACGCTGTTCCGCATGATCACGGGGAAGGAGAAGGCCGACAAGGGCAAGATCGCGATCGGCCCCACCGTCAAGATGGCCTTCGTCGACCAGTCGCGCGACGCGCTCGAGGGCGACAAGAGCGTGTGGGAATACATCTCGGGCGGCGCCGACATCCTCACCGTCGGCAAGTTCGAGATGCCCTCGCGCGCCTACGTCGGGCGCTTCAACTTCAAGGGCGGCGACCAGCAGAAGAAGGTCGGCACGCTGTCGGGCGGCGAGCGCGGCCGGCTGCATCTCGCGAAGACGCTGATGGCGGGAGCGAACGTGCTGCTGCTCGACGAGCCGTCGAACGATCTCGACGTCGAGACGCTGCGCGCGCTCGAGGACGCGCTGCTCGAGTTCGCGGGCAGCGTGATGGTGATCTCGCACGACCGCTGGTTCCTCGACCGCATCGCGACCCACATCCTCGCCTTCGAGGGCGAATCGAAGGTCGTGTTCTTCGCCGGCAACTACCACGAGTACGAGGAAGACAAGCGCAAGCGCCTCGGCGAGGAAGGTGCGAAGCCGAAGCGCCTGCGCTACAAGCCGCTCGCGCGATAGCCCGGTTTCGACTCAGTTTCGAATCACGCGGCGAATTTCCAGGGATCGGGCGCGTCCGACTCGGGCCCGGCGCTCGTCTTGTGCACGGTCGGCGGCAGCACCTCGAACGCCACCCGGTCGTAGCCCGGGGTCGACTCGCGCAGCGCGGTGACGCGGGCGTGCTGCGTGGCGATCTCGCCGGGAACGTCGAGGACCTGGCCCGCCTTCGCCGCGCCGTGCGGCACCAGCATCTCGCCCGTGACGCCCGGCGCGAGCTCGACATCGAGCAGGATCCCGCGCTTGAAATACGCCAGGAAATTGCGCTCCGACCAGCCCTCTTGGGGCGCGTCGGGGGCGCGCGCCTCGGGCGGCACGTGGAACCAGCAGGCCTTGGGCCGGCGCGCGAGCACGCGGATCCCGAAGCGCAGCATCTCGCCCGTGGCCGAAGATTCGGCGCTGATGCGGCACAGCGTGCCGACGACCCAGTCCGGCCCGGGCTCGACGAGGAGCGCGAGCAGCGTTCCCACGCGGATCCAGTCCGCGTCCTTGCGCGGGGCCAGCAGCCCGAGGCCGGCGGCGCTCGCGTCGGCGAGGCGCGCCTTCGTCTCGCGCACGGCCTTCATGCCGCGGTTGGACACGCTGCGCGTCGCTTCGTACTCGATGAAGGCCGCGCCCGCCGCCGCCTGCCGCAGCGTCACGCCCTGCTCCAGGGCCGTGATCGATTC
>DATDMW010000353.1:0-5998 GCA_036518595.1 Burkholderiales bacterium | reverse complement strand
TTCGGCGTGCACACCTGGATCGCGGTCAAGCCCTCGAACGCTCCGGCGTTCACCGTATACGAAGTGGTCGGCTGGCGGCTGCGCTGGGCCGACTCGGTCGTCGCGATCGGCGGCCGCCGTCCCGACGGACCGTGGTACGGGGCGCGCGCCGAGCTTCTCGCGGACCTGCGCGGCGAGCCGGTGGATCGCCTGATCGCTCGCATCGATCGCCTGGCCCAGGCCTATCCGTACGCGGGCCGCTACACCGCGTGGCCCGGTCCGAACTCGAACACCTTCGTCGCCTGGATCACGCGGGCGGTGCCCGAGCTGGCGGTCGAGCTCCCGCCGACGGCGATCGGCAAGGATTACCTCCCGGGCGCGGTCTGGGGGACCGCGCCGAGCGGGCGCGGATTCCAGGTGTCGCTGTTCGGCTTTTTCGCGCTGACCGCGAGCCCGGTGGAGGGCTTCGAGGTCAACCTGTGCACGATGACGTTCGGGTTCAACCCGTTCACCAGCACGCTCAAGCTCCCGGTGTTCGGGCGCATCGCCGTGCCGATGCCGTCGTTCACCTGGCGCGCGCCGCGGCGCTCCGTGCGTCTGCCCGCGGTGCAGGTCGCGACCATGGCGAACGAGGCGAGCCTCCATCCCTGGCCGACGTCGGCGCAGGCGGAAGAGATCCGCGAGACGCTGCGCCGCGCGGCCTGAATTCCTACGCGCGCGGGCCGGCGCGCCGGCGGGCCGATTCGAACAGGCACACGCCGCTCGCCACCGAGACGTTCAGGCTCTCGACCGTGCCGCGCATCGGGATGCGCACCAGCAGGTCGCAGCGCTCGCGAGTGAGCCGGCGCATGCCCTCTCCTTCCGCGCCGAGCACCCACGCGATTCCCGCCGGAAGGTCGGCGTCGTAGAGCGTCGTCTCGGCGCGCTCGTCGGCGCCGACGATCCAGATGTTGCGCTCCTTCAGCTCGTCGAGCGTGCGCGCGAGGTTGGTGACCATGTAGTACGGCACCGACTCCGCGGCGCCGCTCGCGACCCGGGAAACGGTCGCGTTGAGGCCCGCCGCGCGGTCCTTCGGCGCGATCACCGCGTGCGCGCCGGCGGCATCGGCGACCCTCAGGCAGGCGCCGAGGTTGTGCGGATCGGTGACGCCGTCGAGGACGAGCAGGAGCGGCGGCTCGGCGAGCGCGTCGAGGCGGTCCTCGAGGCCCTCCTTCGCGCCCGCCTCGCGCACGATCGCGACCACCCCCTGGTGCCGTCCGCCGCCGTAGAAGCCGTCGAGGCGCTTGGTCGGCACGCGCATCACCTCGAGCCCCGCGCGCTGCGCCGCGGACGCGAGGTCCTTGGCACGCCCATCCTTGCGGTCCTCGTCGAGATAGATCTCGGCCACCGATGAAGGGTCCGAGCGCAGCCGCGCGATCACCGCGTGGAAGCCGAACAGCGCGCGCGTCGGCTTCACGAGCGAGCGTCGCGCGAGCGCGTGCGCAGGAAGCGCGTGCGCCGGCCGCCCGAAGCCTCGTCGTCGTCGGCGAGCACGAAGTCGATGCGGCTGCGCTCGAGATCGACGCGCACCACGCGCACGCGCACGCGGTCGGCGAGCCGGTAGCGCGTGCGGGTTCGATCGCCGAGCAGCTGGTGCTTCGCCGGGTCGAAGTGGAAGTAGTCCTGGCCCAGCTCCGAGATGTGCACCAGGCCCTCGACGTAGAAATCGTCGAGCGCGACGAAGATGCCGAAACCGGTGACGGCGCTCACCGAGCCGTCGAACTCCTCGCCGACGCGGTCCTTCATGTAGTAGGTCTTCAGCCACGCGGCGACCTCGCGCGTCGCCTCATCGGCCCGGCGCTCGGTCTGCGAGCAGTGCTGGCCGAGCTGCTCCCAGTCCCCGGGGCTGTAGCGCTGCCGCGCGAGCGCCGCCTTGATCGAGCGGTGCACGAGCAGGTCGGGATAGCGCCGGATCGGCGAGGTGAAGTGCGTGTAGTGCTCGTAGGCGAGCCCGAAGTGGCCCACGTTCCTCGGGCTGTAGACCGCCTGCTGCAGCGAGCGCAGCAGCACCGTCTGCAGCAGCTGCACGTCCGGCCGGTTGCGAACGCTGTCGAGAAGCTTGGCGTAGTCCTTCGCCTTGGGCTTCTCGCCGCCCTGCAGCTGCAGCCCGAATTCGCGCAGGAACTGACGCAGCGCCTCGAGCTTCTCCGGGGTGGGACCCTCGTGGACGCGGTACAGCGCGGGGTGCTTCCGGCTCGACAGGAAGTCGGACGCGCACACGTTCGCCGCGAGCATGCACTCCTCGATCAGCCGGTGCGCGTCGTTGCGCTCGACGCGGTCGATGCGCTTCAGGCGCCCATCGTCGTCGAAAACGAACTCGGTCTCGACCGTTTCGAAGTCGATCGCTCCCCGGCGCGCGCGCGCCCGCAGGAGCGACTGGAACAGGCGGTAGAGCAGCTGGATCTGCGGCACCAGGTCGCCGAGCGCCCGTGCCTGCGCGCCCTTCGGATCCTCGATCACGGCCGCGACCTTGGTATACGTGAGCCGTGCGCGCGAGCGCATCACCGCCGGGTAGAAGCGGTACCTGCCGATCTCGCCGTCCGCGGAGATCTCCATGTCGCAGGCCATGCACAGCCGGTCGACGTCCGGGTTGAGCGAGCACAGCCCGTTCGAAAGGCGCTCGGGCAGCATGGGGATCACGCGGCGCGGGAAATAGACCGAGTTCCCGCGCTCGCGCGCCTCGAGGTCGAGCGCGTCGCCGTGCCGCACGTAGTGGCTCACGTCGGCGATCGCGACGATCAGCCGGAAGCCGGTCCGGCCGCCTTTCGCGCCGGCGCCGCCGAGCGGCGCGGACCAGACCGCGTCGTCGAAATCCTTCGCGCTCTCGCCGTCGATCGTGACCAGCGCGAGGCCGCGCAGGTCCTCGCGTCCCGTGCCGTCCTCCGCCGTCGGCGCGGCGGGAAATTGCTCGGCTTGCGCCCTGGCGCGCTCGGAGAACTCGAAGGGCAGATCGTGCTTTCGCAGCGCGATCTCGATCTCGATCCCGGGGTCGGTCGCGTCCCCGAGGACCTCGATCACGCGTCCCATCGGCTTCGCGTACGCGTCGGGCTGCGCGGTGAGCTGCACGACCACGACCTCGCCGGGCTTCGCGCCCCCCGCGTCCTCGGGCGCGACGAATACGTCCTGGCTGATGCGACGGTCGGAGGCTTCCACGTAGAGGAAGTTCCGATCCTGCCGCAGCCGGCCCACGAGCTTCGCGTTGGCGCGCTCGATCACCTCGACGATGGCCGCCTCGCGGCGCCCGCGGCGGTCCTCGCCCGCCTCGCGCACCATGACGCGGTCGCGGTGCAGGACCTTGCGCATCTCGCGCGGATCGAGATGGAGATCGGGGCTGCCGTCGTCGGGGACGACGAAGCCGTAGCCGTCCGGATGCCCCTCGACGCGGCCCGCGATCAGGTGAATCTTCTCCGCGACGAGCAGCGCGCCCTTGCGGTTGCGCAGCAGCTGCCCCTCGCGCTCCATCGCGGCGACGCGGCGCTCGAACGCCTCGCGCTCGTGCGAGGCAATGCCGACGCGGTGCGCGAGCGCGTCCTCGGTCAGCGGGCCGTCGTGCGCGAGCGTGTCGAGGATGAACTCGCGGCTCGCGATCGGCGACTCGTAGCGCGCCGCTTCACGCGCGTGATGCGGGTCTTTGCGCGCGGGTCGCGCGGGTTTTTTCGTTGACAATTCCTTGGGTTCCTATAGAATGCCGCGCTCGGGCTGAAGACCGGAATCGGCGCGGCCCCAGCGCCGAGGTGGCGGAATTGGTAGACGCACTAGGTTCAGGTCCTAGCGGTGGCAACACTGTGGGGGTTCGAGTCCCTTCCTCGGCACCACGCTCTTCCGGTCAGATATTATCCCAAGGCATCCGGCTCGCGCTCGCGGCGTCGTGCCTGATTTGCGCGCCGGCGCGGGCACAGGAGAAAAAGCCTCTCTGGGAGCTCGGCCTCGGGCTCGCGGCGATCGACTTTCCGCACTACCGCGGCTCCGACCAGCGCAAGACCTGGCTGCTGCCCTTCCCGTTCGTCGTCTACCGCGGCGACCTCCTGAAGGCCGACGAGCGCGGCCGGATGCGCGGCCTGTTCTTCAGGAGCGAAAACGTCGAGCTCGACTTCAGCGCGAACGGAACCGTGCCGGTGAAGAGCTCGGAGAACGACGCGCGCAGCGGCATGCCCGACCTCGACGCGACGTTCGAGCTCGGCCCGTCGCTCAACTTCTTCCTCCTGCGCTCGCGCGACCAGAAGACGAAGCTCGACCTGCGCCTGCCGGTGCGCGGCGTCGTCGCCACCGACCTGCACCATGCGAACAGCGCCGGGTGGGTATTCCAGCCGAACGTCAACGTCGATGTGAACGACGCGCTCGGCCATCCGGGCTGGAGCTTCGGCGTGCAGGCGGGCGTGGTCTACGGCAACCGCCGCTACCACGAGTACTTCTATTCGGTCGCCCCGGAGTTCGCGACGCCGACGCGCTCCGCGTTCGACGCGCCGGGCGGATACGGCGGAGCCACGTTCATCACGGCGCTCAGCAAGCGCTTCCCGCGCTTCTGGGCGGGCGGCTACGTGAAGGTGGATTATCTCCGCGGCGCCGCCTTCGAGGACAGCCCGCTCGTGCGCAGGAAGGAGAACTGGACCGCGGGATTCGCCATCGCCTGGGTCCTGCGCGAGTCGAGCACGCTCGTGGTCGACCGCGAGTGAGGCGGCTCAGGCCATCCCGCCGTTGATCGAGATCGTCTGGCCCGTGATATAGCCGGCAGCGTCCGAGCACAGGAAGGCGACCAGCGCAGCGACCTCGTCGGGCGCGCCGGCTCGCTTGAGCGGCACCAGGGTCTCCACGAGGCCGGCCGGGACGCCGTCCCGCGTCATCGGCGACTCGATGATTCCCGGAGCGACCACGTTCACGGTGACGCCGCGGCTCGCGACCTCGAGCGCGAGCGATTTCGATGCGCCGTGCAGGCCCGCCTTCGCGGCCGCGTAGTTGGCCTGGCCGCGGTTGCCGAGGATCGCCGACACCGAGGACATGCTGACGATCCGGCCCCAGCGCGTGCGCATCATCGGCAGCAGCAGCGGCCGCGTGACGTTGAAGAAACCGTTCAGGGAAACGTCGATCACGCGGTCCCACTGCTCGGCGCGCATGCCCGGCATGACGGCGTCGTCGTTCACGCCCGCGTTGTTGACGAGGACCTGGATCGGCCCGTCCTCGAGCAGCTTCTCGAGCGCCCTCTCCGAAGCGGCGCGGTCGGCGACATCGAACTGAACCGCTCCCGCGGATCCGCCAGCGTCCCGGATCTCGCGCGCGATGCGCTCGGCACGATCCGGGCCGGTGTTCGCGTGTACCAGAACGTGAAAGCCGAGGGCGCCCAGCCGCCGGCTGATCGCCGCGCCCAGCGCACCGCTGCCGCCGGTCACCAGCGCGCGCCTCACGGCGCCGGTCTCTCCGCGTCGAGGCTCACCGTCGCGCGGCCGCTGAGGAGCGTCAGCCCGCCCGCGCGCAGCGTGAAGCGGTAGACCACGTGCGCCTCGTCGCCCATGAGCCGCTCGGCCTCGATGATGAGATCCTGCTGCAGGTCGTCGAGCCGGTCCCTGCGGCATACCACGTCGCGAAGGCTCGCGAGGTAGCCCGCGCGCGGGCGGCCGTTCGTGCCCCCGGCGAGACCGCCGTGCGCCGCCATGGCCTGCGCCGCGTACTCGATGCCGCATAGCGTGGAGAGGCGGTCGGCGGAGCGCATGGGATTGTCGGCGTCGCGGTGCGACCGGCTGAAGCAGCGGATGCGGTTCTCGTCCCAGTGCACCACGCCGTCGAGCAGGCACATGCGCCCGGCGTGCGGGATCATGCGCGCGATGTCGGCGCGCGTCAGCTGCATGGTTGCACGGCGACGCGCAGCCGGCCGCCGTCCAGATAGTCGAGCACGACCGTCGCCTCGGCGCCGCGCGCGAGCGCGGCGAGCAGCGGCAGGCAGCGCGCGGCCGGGATGGTGACTCGCGCGCGCTCGAGCTCCGCGTCC
>DATDMW010000352.1:0-7170 GCA_036518595.1 Burkholderiales bacterium | reverse complement strand
CAACTAGGCTAGCGTCCGGCGCCGCGCTTCGCGCGCGAGCGCCTCGACTCCTTCGGATCCGCCTGCAGCGGCCGGACGATCTCGACCCGGTCGCGATCGCGCAGCCGCGCCTCGGGCCGCACGGGCCTGCCGTACACGGCGAGCTCGGTGGTCGCCGGATCGATCTCCGGAGATTCCTCCGCCAATCCGCTCGCCCGCAGCGCGTCGGCGGCGCTCGCGCCCTCGGGGAGCGTCAGCGTGCGCAGCGCCTGCCGCTCGGGCGACGCATATGCCACCTCGACGCGGATGGTCGCGCCGCTCACCGCCGGCCCAGGCGCTGCTCCGCGCGGCGCACGAAGGCGTCGACGAAGCTGTCGGCGATCTTGTGGAACACGGGTCCGGCGACCTTGTCCAGGATGCGGCTCGCGAACTGGTACTCGAGGCGGAACTCGATCTTGCAGCCGCGCTCGCCGAGCGGCGTGAAGCCCCAGTGGCCGCGCAGCGTGCGGAACGGACCCGAGACGAGCGTAATGTCGATGCGCTCGCCGGGCCGGTTGGCGTTCTCCGTGGTGAACTCCTGGTGCAGCCCGTGGTAGTTGGCGCGGATCGTCGCGACGGTACGGCCGGGCTCGCGCAGCGCGATGCGGGTGCTCTCGCACCAGGGGAGGAACTGGGGGTACGACTCGACGTCGTCGACCAGCGCGAACATCTCGTTCGCGGTGTACGGCGCGAGCACCGAGCGATCGACGACGACCATGGCTAAAATCGCCGAATTCTAGTGGAAAGTCCGCGTCCGTGACGATCGCCGAAAACCGCAAGGCCTTCCACGACTACTTCATCGAGGAGCGCTACGAGGCGGGCCTCGCGCTCGAAGGCTGGGAGGTCAAGGCGATCCGGGCCGGGCGCGTCCAGATCAAGGAGGCCTACGTCCTGGTCCAGGGCGAGGAGGTCTTCCTGATCGGAGCGCACGTCAGCCCGCTCGAGACGGCGTCCACGCACGTGCACCCCGACCCGGTCCGCACGCGCAAGCTGCTCCTGCGTTCGGAAGAGATCCGCAAGCTGATCGGCAAGGTGCAGCGCGCCGGCTATACGCTGGTGCCGCTCGACCTGCACTACACCCGGGGCCGGGTGAAGCTCGCGGTCGGCCTCGCGAAGGGCAAGCGGCAGTACGACAAGCGCGCGGCCGAGAAGGAGCGCGACTGGCAGCGCGAGCGCCAGCGCCTGCTGCGGACCAAGACCTGAGACCCGGTCCGAGCGGTGGCTATTTCGCCGGGACCTTCGGGCGAGACGGCGACTCCGAGGCCTTCGCGAGCTGCATCCAGGTGTCGACGACCGTATCCGGGTTGAGCGACATGCTCTCGATGCCTTCCTGCATCAGCCACCGGGCGAAGTCGATGTTGTCCGAGGGTCCCTGCCCGCAGATACCGACGTACTTGCCGGCCTTGCGGCAGGCCTGGATGGCGAGGCGCAGCATGGCCTTCACCGCGGGATCGCGCTCGTCGAACGCCTCGGCGACCAGGCCCGAGTCGCGATCGAGTCCCAGCGTGAGCTGCGTCAGGTCGTTGGAGCCGATCGAGAAGCCGTCGAAGTGCTCGAGGAACTGCTCGGCCAGGATTGCGTTCGAGGGCACCTCGCACATCATGATCAGGCGCAGACCGTTCTCGCCGCGCTTGAGTCCGCCTTCGGCGAGCAGGCCGATGACCCGCTCGCACTCGCCGAGCGTACGCACGAAGGGAACCATGATCTCGACGTTGGCGAGGCCCATGTCGTTGCGCACGCGGCGCATCGCCTCGCACTCGAGCTCGAAGCAGTCGCGGAACGACTTTGCGATGTAGCGCGAGGCGCCGCGGAACCCGAGAATCGGGGTCTCCTCGTCGGGCTCGTAGCGCGAGCCGCCGAGGAGCTTCTTGTACTCGTTCGACTTGAAGTCGGAGAGGCGCACGATGACCGGCTTCGGCCAGAACGCGGCCGCGATCGTGGCCACGCCCTCGGCGAGCTTCTCGACGTAGAACGAGCGGGCGTCCGTGTAGCCGCGCGCGCGCTCGTCGATCTGGCGCTTGAGCTCCGAGGGCAGCTTCGCGTACTCGAGCACGGCCTTCGGGTGCACGCCGATCATGTTGTTGATGACGAACTCGAGGCGCGCGAGGCCCACGCCCCAGTTCGGGAGGGCCTGGAAATCGAACGCGAGCTGCGGATTGCCGATATTCATCGTGATCTTCACCGGGCACTTCGGCATGTCGCCGAGCTGCTGCGAGCTCACCTCGATCTCGAGCATGCCGCGGTAGACGTGACCGGTGTCGCCCTCGGCGCAGGAGACGGTGCAGGTCTCGCCGTCTTTCAGCGCCTGGGTCGCGTCGCCGCACCCCACGACCGCGGGGATGCCGAGCTCGCGCGCGATGATCGCCGCGTGGCAGGTGCGGCCGCCGCGGTTGGTGACGATGGCGGCGGCGCGCTTCATGACCGGCTCCCAGTTGGGGTCGGTCATGTCGGTGACGAGAATGTCGCCGGGCTTGACGCGCGCCATCTGGGTGGAGTCCTTGACCACGCGCACGCTGCCCGCGCCGATCTTGTGCCCGATGGCGCGGCCGGTCGCGAGCACCTCGGAGCGCTGCTTCAGGCGGTAGCGCTCCTGGCCTTCGGTCTTGCGCGACTTCACGGTCTCCGGGCGCGCCTGGAGGATGTAGATCTTCCCGTCGATCCCGTCCCGGGCCCATTCGATGTCCATCGGGCGCTGGTAGTGCTCTTCGATCTTCAGCGCGAAGCGCGCGAGCTCGATCACGTCTTCGTCGGACAGGCAGAAGCGGTGGCGCTCGGCCTCCGGCACGTCGACGGTCTCGACGGCCTTGCCCTCATTTTCCTTCAGCTCTTCGGCGAAGACCATCTTGTGCATCTTCGAGCCGAGGCCGCGGCGGATGATCGGGTACTTGCCGGCGCGCAGCATCGGCTTGTGCACGGTGAACTCGTCGGGGTTGACGGCGCCCTGCACCACCGTCTCGCCCAGGCCCCACGACGCGGTGATGAAGACCACGTCCTGGAAGCCGGACTCGGTGTCGAGCGTGAACATGACGCCGCTCGCGCCCTTGTCGCTGCGCGCCATGCGCTGGATGCCGGCCGAGAGCGCGACCGCGGAATGATCGAAGCCCTTGTGGATGCGGTAGGAGATGGCGCGGTCGTTGTAGAGGGACGCGAACACCTGCTTCAGCGCCTTCATCACGGCGGGAAGGCCGTTCACGTTGAGTAATGTCTCCTGCTGCCCGGCGAACGAGGCGTCGTGGAGATCCTCGGCGGTGGCGCTCGAGCGCACCGCGACCGAGGCCTCGCCGCCTTTCATCAGCTCGGCGTATCCGGCGGAGACTTCCTGCTCGAGGCGCTTCGGCAGCGGCGCCTGCTCGATCCAGCCGCGGATCTCGGCGCCGCAGCGCGCCAGGGCATCGGTGTCGTCGGCATCGAGCCCCTTCAGCCGGGCGTCGATCCGGTCCTTGAGCCCGCCCTGCGCCAGGAAATCGCGGTACGCCGCCGCGGTGGTGGCGAACCCGCCGGGGACGCGGATCCCGGCCTTCGACAGCTGGCTGATCATCTCGCCGAGCGAGGCGTTCTTGCCCCCGACCTTGTCGACGTCGCCCATCCGCAGCTGCTCCAGCTTGACGACGTATTGTTGATCGCTCATGAGACCGGCCTTCTTCGGTTGTTGAACGTTCGGCGCGAAACCGCTATTTTAACGGCAGCGCCGCCTCGGCGCTGACCCGGGGTCAACGCCTCTTCTTCCATGTCCGTTCCGCGACGCACCGTCTTCTTCGTCTCCGACGGCACCGGCATCACGGTCGAGATGCTCGGCCACAGCCTGCTCACACAGTTCGAGGGCATCGAGTTCCTGCACGTCACCGTGCCCTTCGTCGACACCGTCGCCAAGGCCCGCGCCTGCGTCGCGCGCATCGAGGATGCGGGCCGCAACGGCAGCGCGCGGCCGGTAGTATTCACGACTCTCGTGAACGGCGAAGTGCGCGACGTGATCCGGGCGGCAGGGGCGTTCGTGCTCGACTTCTTCGAGGTGTTCCTCGATCCGCTGGAAGGCGAGCTCGGCGCCAAGTCGAGCCACACCATCGGCCGCTCGCACAGCGCCCTCGACACCAAGCAGTACACGAACCGGATCGACGCGATCAACTTCGCCCTCGCCCACGACGACGGCGTGTCGTCCCGCGACCTCGACAAGGCCGACGTCATCCTGGTCGGCGTGTCCCGCAGCGGGAAAACCCCGACCAGCCTGTACCTCGCGCTGAAGTTCGGCATCCGGGCGGCCAATTATCCGCTCATCCCGGAAGACTTCGACCGCCTGCAGCTGCCGACAGTTCTCCAGGACTACCGCGACAAGCTGTTCGGCCTTTCGATCAGCCCGGAGCGGCTCACCGAGATCCGCCACGAGCGGCGCCCGAACAGCCGCTACGCGAACCTCGACAACTGCCGGTTCGAGGTGCAGCAGGCCGAGCGGCTGATGCAGCGCGAAGGCGTCCGCTGGGCCGACTCGACGACCAAGTCGATCGAGGAGATCGCGACCACCATCATGCAGGACTTCAAGCTGGAGCGTCGGGTCTACTGAGACCGGCGTGGCGCTTTCTCCAGCAGCTCGGCCAGATACCCCTTCCAGAACTTCGCCATCCCCGTCGTCGCGTGCCCACGCGTCTCGGCGCTCGCCGGGATGATCACGAGGCGCCCGTTCTTCACGCGCTTCATCTCCGGCTCCATCACGCCGATCTCCGGCGGATTGCGCTCGTCGTCGGCGGCGTTGATCGCGAGCACCACGGCCTGGATGCGCTCGAGCCCCGGCGACGGGTTGTAGTCGTCCGACGATTCCCACTGGTACAGCAGGTCGTTCGCGTCGCCGCGGAACGCCGCGTCGAGCCGATCGAAGACGAGCTTGTCGGCCTGCTCGCGCGTCGGCGCCTGCTTGAAGTAGGCCTGCGTGCCGCCCGAGGTCGCGATCGCGAACTCGGTCAGCGCGAGCTGCATCCCGCGCGGCTGCGCCGTGTAGTTGCCGCCGTTGTAGTCCGGGTTGCGGCGGATCGACTCGACCAGCAGCCGCCGCATCATCCAGTTGCGGCCCGACATCTGGATCGGCTGGCAAGCCATCGGCACGATCGCGTCCATGAATTCCGGGTGCTGCACGCCCCACATCCACGCCTGCATCCCGCCCATCGAGTTGCCGATGACGAGGCGCAGGTGCCTGATCCCGAGTCCCTCGGTCACCAGGCGGTACTGCGCGAGCACCATGTCGTCGTAGTTGTACTTGGGGAACTTCGCGCGCAGGCCGTCGGAGGGCTTGGTCGACTTCCCGGTACCGAGCGCGTCGGGCAGGATGATGAAGTACTTCGCCGCGTCCAGCGGCTGTCCGGCACCGAACAGCTCGCCGGCGAATTGCGCGTTGAGCATCGTGCGGGCGTTGCCGCCCGTGCCATGCAGCACCAGCACCGGCTCGTTTTGCGGCGAGCCGATCGTGGTGTAGTGCAGCTTCACGTCGCGGAGCGTCTCGCCCGTGTGGAAGCGGAACTCGCGCGCGATCCAGTCGGCTTCCTTCGGCGCGGGATAATCCGCCGCGGCGGCTACGAGGGCTGTCAACGCGAGTATCAGCGCGAAGACGATCTTCTTCATCGGCATCCTCCTTCGTGTAAATTCATTGGTTCTGCCTGACCTGCTCGAACAGGCATATCGCCGCGGCGGCGGCGACGTTCAGTGACTCCGAGGCGCCCGGCATGGGGATGCGCACCCAGTCGGTGGCGATCCGGCGCGCGGCCTCCGACACGCCCGCGCCTTCGTTCCCGAACAGCCAGGCGACGTTGCCGTCGAGCCGGGTCTCGTAGAGCGTCGCCTTCGCCCGCGGCTCGGTCGCGATCACCCGGCCTTTGCACCGGCGCGCGATGTCGGCCAGGTCGACGTTCTCGTGGATCGTGAGAAAGAAATGCGCTCCCATCCCCGCGCGCACGGTCTTCGGCGACCACGCGAAGACGGTCCCCGGCGAGAGAAAGATCTCGCGGATGCCGGCGGCGGCCGCGCTGCGAAGAATCGACCCGAGGTTGCCCGGGTCCTGGAGATTCTCGATCAGCACCGCCGCGCCCACCTCTCGCGGGATCTCGGGCGGCTTCGGCGCCTTGACCACCGCGACGACGCCCGAGGCGGTGACCACCTGCGACACCTTCTCGACCACGCGGTCGGAGAGCAGCAGCTTGACCCGTGCGGGCGCGGCGTCGACGAGCGACCGGATCTCGGGCCTGGCGTAGGCGCTCTCCCCCACCGCGATCGTCTCCGCGGTGCCGCCCGAGTCGCGGTACGCGCCGACCAGGCGCTCGCCCTCGATCAGCGTCGTTCCGGTGCGACGCCGCTCCGATGCGGACGCAGCGAGCTTCACCAGCGCCTTGACCTGCGCGTTGTCGCGCGACTCGATGCGCTTCAGGCCCGGCACGTGCGGAACCCCGCGAAGACGTCGTAGCGGTCGGGCGTGTAGAAGTTGCGCCAGGTGTTGCGCAGCAGGCGCGCCGGGCTGGCGAAGCTGCCGCCGCGCAGCACTTTGTGCGTGCCGAACCAGGGCACGGAGTAGTCGCGATAAGGATCGTGGACGAACCCGGGATACGGATCGAACGTCGTCGCGGTCCATTCCCAGACGTTGCCCAGCATCTGGCGGACGCCCTCGGGCGTGTCGCCCGGTGCAAAGGCGCCGGCGGGCGCGCGGCGCGCGCCGTGGAAGTTCGCGCGGTCGGGCGAAGGCGTCGCGTCGCCCCAGGGATATCGGCGCTTATCCCCTCCGCCCGCCGCGAATTCCCATTCCGCCTCGGTCGGAAGCCGCCGCCCTGCCCAGCGGCAATACGCCTGCGCCTCGTGCCAGTCGACGTGCACGACCGGCAGTTCCGGCTCGAGCGGCGCCCAGCGGTCGAAGCGCCGCTCGCCCCAGGCGCCGTCGCGCTCGCTCCAGTACCGGGGCGCCTTGCCACCGGCGCGGACGTACTCGAGGAACTGGGCGTTCGTCACGGGATGCCGCGCGATCGCGAACGGCGCGACCTCGACCGGGTGCGCCCATTTTTCGGTGTCGAAGACGTATCCCGAGTTGCGCGGGGCGCCGAGCATCAGCGTGCCGCCGGCGATCTCCACGTCGCCAGGCACGGGAGCGGTGCGCCCGCCGCCGGCGTTCTCCAGCGCCGGCGCCTC
>DATDMW010000351.1:0-3361 GCA_036518595.1 Burkholderiales bacterium | reverse complement strand
CGCAGCCCAGGTCGAGCACGCTCGAGTCCGGCCGGACCCAGGCCGCGATCGCCTCGAAGTCCGAGCGGCCCGACAGCGTGAGGCGCGCCTGGTCGTGCTCGGTCATAGCGCCGCGTGGACGTTGTCGAAGTACGCGCGCACCAGCGCGTGGTAGCGCGGGTCCTCGAGCAGGAACGCGTCGTGGCCGTGCGGCGCGTCGATCTCGGCATAGGAGACGTCGAGGCGGTTGTCGAGCAGGCCCTTCACGATCTCGCGCGAGCGCTCGGGCGGGAAGCGCCAGTCCGAGGTGAACGAGACCACGAGGAATCGCGCCTTCGCGAGCGCGAGCGCCTTCTTCAGGTCGTGGCCGTGATCCGCCGCCGGGTCGAAGTAGTCGAGCGCGCGCGTGATCAGAAGATAGGTGTTCGCGTCGAAATACTCCGAGAACTTGTCGCCTTGGTGGCGCAGGTAGGACTCGATCTCGAAGTCGATGTCGAAGTGGAACCCGATCGCGCCCGCGCGCAGGACGCGGCCGAACTTCTCCATCATCGCGTCGTCGGACAGGTAGGTGATGTGCCCGATCATGCGCGCGAGCCTCAGGCCCCGGCGCGGTACGACGCCGTGCTCGTAGTAGTCGCCGCCGTGGAAGTCCGGGTCGGTCGTGATCGCCTGGCGCGCCACCTCGTTGAACGCGATGTTCTGCGCCGAGAGCCTGGGCGCGGCCGCGACGACGATCGAGTTGCGGATGCGCCCGGGGTAGCTCATCGTCCACTGCAGCGCCTGCATCGCCCCGAGGCTGCCGCCCATCACCGCGGCGAAGGAGTCGATGCCGAGGCGGTCGGCGAGGCGCGCCTGCGCGTTCACCCAGTCTTCGACCGTGACCACGGGAAAGCTCGAGCCGTACGGCTTGCCGGTCTTCGGGTCGACGCTCTTCGGCCCGGTCGAGCCGAAGCAGCCGCCCACGTTGTTGACCCCGACCACGAAGAAGCGCTCGGTGTCGAGCGGCTTCCCGGGCCCGATCATGTTGTCCCACCAGCCGACGTTCTGCGGGTCGTCGGCGTAGAAGCCGGCGACGTGGTGGGCGGCGTTCAGCGCGTGGCACACGAGCACCGCGTTCGAGCGCGCCGGGTTCAGCGTTCCGTACGTCTCGTACACGAGGTCGTAGGCGTCGAGCACCGCGCCACTTTTGAATCGCAGCGGCTCGTCGAAGTGCATCGTCCGGGGCGCCACCGCCCCGACGGATCCCGGATGTCCCATTCGCGCCCGAAAAACAAAAAACCCGTTCAGCTTTGCTCGCTAAACGGGTCGCCCTCGCTTTAGCCGTATTTGGAGGTGTTTCCACCTCCGCGCCCGCAAGCTGATGATCAAATCGGCGCTTGCGGCAAGTTACCGCATTCGCCGGCGCGGGTCAAACGGGCGCCCGGCCGTTGAGGCGCGCGAGCAGCTCGCGCGCCTGCTCGGGATCGTGAGTGCGGCCGATGCGGCGTGCGAGCGGCTCGACGTCGCCGATGCGCGTCGTGAGGACCTGCTGCTTGACCGCGAGCAGCTGGGCGGGGTGCATCGAGAACTCGCGCAGCCCGAATCCGAGCAGCAGCCGGGTGACCGTCGGGTCGCCGGCCATCTCGCCGCACACCGCGACCGGCATCTTCACGCGGCTCGCCATGCGGATCGTGTGCGCGACGAGGTGCAGCACCGCCGGGTGCAGCGGATCGTAGAGGTGCGCCACCGTGTCGTCGGTGCGGTCGATCGCGAGCGTGTACTGGGCGAGGTCGTTCGTCCCGATCGAGAGGAAGTCGAGCTTCGAGATGAGGTATTTCAGCGAGAGCGCCGCCGCCGGCACCTCGATCATCCCGCCGACCTTGAGCGCGGCGTCGTAGGGCACGCGCTCCTCGTCCAGGCCGGCTTTCGCCTGCCGCACGGCCTGCAGCGCCTGCTCGACCTCGTGCGCATGCGCGAGCATGGGCACGAGCAGGCGCACCCGGCCGTAGTGCGACGCGCGCAGGATCGCGCGCAGCTGCGCGAGGAAGATCTGCGGCTCGGCGAGGCAGAACCGGATCGCGCGCAGCCCGAGCGCCGGGTTCGGGCCCGCGCGCGAGCCGTTGATGCTCTTGTCGGCGCCCAGGTCGAGCGAGCGGATCGTCACCGGGCGGCCGGCCATGGCCTGCGCCACGGCGCGGTAGGCCTCGAACTGCTCGTCCTCGGAAGGCAGGTCGTCTCGGTTGAGGAACAGGAACTCCGTGCGGAACAGGCCGATGCCGCCCGCGCCGACCTCCTGCGCCTCCCCGACGTCCTTGGGCAGCTCGATGTTCGCCTGCAGGGCGATGCGCGCGCCGTCCAGCGTCGACGCGCGCGTGCTGCGCAGGCCCTTGAGCTTGCGGCGCTCCTCCTCGAGCGCACCCTGCCGGCGCCGGTACTCCTCGAGCACGAGCCCGCCGGGATTGACGATCAGCACGCCGTGCGTGCCGTCGACGATCAGCAGGTCGTTCTCCCGGATGGTCGCGCGCGCGTGGCGCAGGCCGACGATCGCGGGAATGGCGAGGCTGCGCGCGACGATCGCCGTGTGCGAGGTGGCGCCCCCCAGGTCGGTGACGAAGCCCGCGTACTGATGCTGCTTGAAAATCATCATGTCGGCGGGCGAGAGGTCGTGCGCGACGACGATGACGTTCTCCTCGTGCGCGGGCGCGGCCGGCGCGTGGCCCGTTCCCTGCATCGCCTTCAGCACCCGCTCGACGACCTGCACCACGTCCTGCTTGCGCTCGCGCAGGTACGCGTCCTCCATGCGCTCGAACTGCGCGACCAGCTCGTCCATCTGCTGCACCAGCGCGCGCTCGGCGTTGTAGCGGTGCCGGCGCACCAGCTCGCGCGGCGCGACCGCGAGATTGGCGTCGTCGAGGATCATCGCGTGCAGGCGCAGGAAAGCGCCCATCTCGGGCGGCGTGCCGGGCGGCAGGCCGTCCTGCAGCGCGCGCAGCTCGCCGCGCACCTGCTCGAAGGCGCGGTCCAGGCGATACAGCTCGGCCTCGACGTCGTCGTCGGTGACCTGGTAGTGCGCGACCTCGAGCCGCGCGGTCGAAAACAGGTGCGCGAAGCCGATCGCGATGCCCTCGCCGACGCGCGCGCCGTGCAGCGTGAAGCTCGCCGATTGCGTCTGCGTGTCCCGTCGGTTCATCGTTCGCGCGATTCCTCTTCGCCGAAGCCGGCCGCGATCAGCGCCAGGATCGCCGCCATCGCGTCGTCCGCGTCCGCGCCTTCGGCCTCGACCAGCACCCGGCTACCCTTGCCTGCCGCGAGCATCATCACGCCCATGATGCTCTTCGCGTTCACCCGCCGGCCCTCGCGCGAGAGCCAGACCTCGGCGCCGCATCGGCTCGCGACCTGGGTG
>DATDMW010000350.1:0-4510 GCA_036518595.1 Burkholderiales bacterium | reverse complement strand
ATTCCCCACTGCTGCCTCCCGTAGGAGTCTGGGCCGTGTCTCAGTCCCAGTGTGGCTGGTCGTCCTCTCAGACCAGCTACGGATCGTCGCCTTGGTGGGCTTTTACCCCGCCAACTAGCTAATCCGGCATCGGCCACTCCTATAGTGTGAGGCCTTGCGGTCCCCCACTTTCATCCGAAGATCGTATGCGGTATTAGCCTCGATTTCTCGAGGTTGTCCCCCGCTACAGGAAATGTTCCGATGCATTACTCACCCGTTCGCCACTCTACTCGGGGTTGCCCCCTTTCGCGTTCGACTTGCATGTGTAAGGCATGCCGCCAGCGTTCAATCTGAGCCAGGATCAAACTCTTCAATTCAAATTTGACCTGATCAATCGCATTGCGATTGTGCGGACCTTCGCTCCCTCGTCTTGCGACTCGGAAGCCACCGGCCCGCAGCTCACTCAAAGTCATTGCAAAGGTTGTTGAAAACCTTGCTAGACCTCGGCGTGAGCCTAAGTGTATGTCTGTGTCGCCCGCACGCTTGCGCATGCGGAACGCCACTGGCTTCACCCAGCGCCCACACCTATCGGCTGTTCGATTTGTTAAAGAACGATCTGTACTACTCTGACCCGGAGACCCGCCTCGAAAGGCTGGTTGCGGGGATAGGATTTGAACCTATGACCTTCGGGTTATGAGCCCGACGAGCTGCCAGACTGCTCCACCCCGCGCCCGTGTCGTACAGAAGCGGGATTATAGCGACCAGAGCGGACTACCGTCAACCTTTTGACGCGTCGCAACAGGGGTTTTCCTTCAGACTCGCTCGGTCTCGCCCGATCGCGGCTGCCAGACCATCAGTCGCCGCTCGGCCAATCCCACCAACCCGTCCAATATAAGCGCGAAAACAGTCAGGAGCAAGACTCCCGCGACGACCGTGTTCATGTCGAACACGCCCTCCGCCTGGAGGATGAGGTAGCCGACGCCTCGCGCGGAACCGAGATATTCGCCCACGACCGCCCCCACGAAGGCGAGCCCCACCGAATTGTGCAGGCTCGCGAACACCCAGCTCATCGCGCTCGGCAGATAGACGTGCCGGAGCAATTGTCGACGCGTCGCCCCGAGCATCCGCGCATTGGCGAGGACCACCGGGCTCACCTCGCGCACGCCCTGGTAGACGTTGAAGAACACGATGAAGAACACGAGCGTCACGCCGAGCGCGACCTTCGAGCCGATATCGAGGCCGAACCAGATGAAAAAGATCGGCGCGAGGATCACGCGCGGCATCGCGTTCAGCGCGGTGATGTACGGGTCGAAGATCGCCGACGACGTCGGCGACAGCGCGAGCCACATGCCGAAGATCACCCCGAGCACGGTGCCGATCAGGAACGCGAGCAGCGTCTCGACCAGTGTCACCCAGAGGTGGACGTAGATCTCGCCCGACGCGAACCATTTCCACAGGCGCACCGCAACCTGCACGGGCTCGCCGAACAGGAACGCCGCCTGCTTGGGATCGTTGAAATAGAACGGCGGCAGCAGCGTCGGGCTCGTGAGCACGTACCAAAGCGCGAGCAGCGCGAGCAGCAGCACCGCCTGGATCACGCGCAGCCGCAGCCGGTCGCGCGCGTCAGTGCTTCTGCTGCCGGACATAACCCTTCAGCACTTCTTCCTTCATCGCGTGCCAGATGCGCGTGTGCAGCTCGATGAAGCGCGGCGTCAGGCGGATGTCGGCGACGTCTCGAGGCCGCGGCAGGTCGACCGCGAATTCGCCGATCGGCCGCGACGCCGGCCCGGCGGAGAGGACGACCACGCGGTCAGACAGCGCGATCGCCTCCTCCAGGTCGTGCGTGATGAAGACCACCGACCTGCGGTTCGCCGACCACAGCTCGAGCAGCTCGTTCTCCATGAGCTGGCGCGTCTGGATGTCGAGCGCCGAGAACGGCTCGTCCATGAGCAGGATCTGCGGGTCGAGGATCAGCATCTGCGCGAGCGCGACGCGCTTGCGCATCCCGCCCGAGAGCTGGTGCGGGTAGCGGTCGCCGAAGCCGGCGAGCCCGACGCGCTCGAGCCATTCGCGCCCGCGCGCCTGCGCCTCCGCGCGCGCGACGCCGCGGAACTCGAGCCCCGCGGTGACGTTCGCGAGCGTGTTGCGCCAGGGCATGAGCGCCTCGCTCTGGAACATGTAGCCGGCGCGCGCGTTGACGCCGGCGAGCGGGGCTCCGTGCACCCTGACTTCTCCGGCGGACGGCGCGAGCAGCCCGGCGGCGACGTTGAGCAGCGTCGACTTGCCGCAGCCCGTCGGCCCCACCCCGGAGACGAACTCGCCGGCGCGGACCACGAGGCTCGTGTCGCGCACGGCGGTGTAGCGCTGCGACGCGTCGTCGCGCGATGCGAAAGTGCAGGTGACGTTCTCCAGGGCCAGTGCGGGAGTCATGGCGGCATCGTCACTCCCGCGCGTGCGCGCGGTCACTTGTACTTCGCGTTCGCCTTCTTAACGAAGTCGTTCGTGTAAGTCAGGTCGAGCTTGATCTCGCTCGCCTTCACCTCGGGGTTGAACGACGGGATGACCTTGAGCGCCGTCTTCGCGCCTTCGGGCGAGATGTAGCCGTCGGGCGAGATCGCCTCCTTGACCTTGGCGTAGGACGCCTCGTACAGCGCCTTGTCGCCGAGCGTATAGGACTCGGGCACGGTGCGCAGCACTTCGTCGGGCGACGCGTTCTGGATCCACTTGTCGGCGCGCACGATGGCGTTGGTCAGCGCCTGGACCGTGTTCGGGTTCTTCTTGATGAAGTCGACCGGCGCGTACAGGCAGCCCGCGGGCATCGGCCCGCCGAGCACGCGCTCGGTGCCTTTCATGGTGCGCGTGTCGGCGATGATCCTCACGTCTCCGTCCTGCTCGAGCTTGGTCATCACCGGGTCGGTGTTCGAGATGGCGTCGATCTGGCCGTTCTTCAGCGCCGTCACCGCGGCGGCGCCGAGTCCGACGCCGATGATCGACACGTCCGAGGGCTTCAGCCCTTCGGTCGACAGCAGGTGGTTGAAGATCATGTGCGTGCTCGATCCCGGCGCCGACACGCCGACCTTCAGTCCCTTCAGGTCCTTCGGCGACTTGTACGCCTTGCTCTTGGCGATGCCGATCGCGATCTGCGGCGCCCGCCCCTGCTGCACGAAGCACTGCAGGTACTGGCCCTTGGGCTGCATGTTCAGCGTGTGCTCGTACGCCCCCGACACGACGTCCGCGCTGCCGCCCACCACCGCGCGCAGCGCCTGCGAGCCGCCGGCGAAGTCGCTGATCTGCACGTTCAGCCCCTCGGCCTTGAAGTAGCCGAGCTGCTCGGCGATCGTGAGCGGCAGGTAGTACAGCGACGACTTGCCGCCCACCGCCACGTGCACGTCCTTCTTCTCAGGCGCCTGCGCGTACGCTGCCGTCGCGGCCGCCGCAACGGCCAGCGCGACCCAAATTCGTGTCATGGCTTTCCTCCTCGTGAGGTCGGACGAGTGGCCATATTACACGGCGCTGCCGCCGACCGGCGTACTGTACACCCATCCAGTCACGGCGTACCATGGGGATCATGCCCCGCAACCCCGCCGATTTCGACGCACGCCACCGCGGCGCGCGCTCCTTCGTCCCGGGCCGCTTCGAGAAGGATGCGCGCGAGGCCTTCGACGACGGCTGGACGCCCGAAGAGCGCGACGCGACGCAGCTGAAGACCACGGTCACCGAGGAGCGCTCGCGCTCGATCCTCTCGCACAACGACTCGCCCGACGTGGGCTTCTCCACCTCGCTCAACCCCTACCGCGGCTGCGAGCACGGCTGCATCTACTGCTACGCGCGGCCGAGCCACGCCTACCTCGAGCTGTCCCCCGGCCTCGATTTCGAGAGCAAGCTGTTCGCCAAGACGAACGCTGCGGAGCTGCTGCGCGCCGCGCTCGCCAAGCCGGGCTACGTCGCGACCCCCATCGCCCTCGGCGCGAACACCGACTGCTACCAGCCGATCGAGCGCCGCTATCGCATCACGCGCCAGATCCTCGAGGTGCTCGCCGAGTGCGAGCACCCGGTGACGATGGTGACGAAGTCGGCGCTCGTCGAGCGCGACCTCGACCTGCTCGCGCCGATGGCCGAGAAGAACCTGGTGAAGGTGTTCGTGTCGATCGGAACGCTCGACCGCGCGCTCGCGGCGAAGCTCGAGCCGCGCGCGGCGACACCGGAGCGCCGCCTCGCGATCCTGGGCTCGCTCGCCGCTGCCGGCGTCCCCTGCGGCGTGATGATCGCCGCGCTCATCCCGGCGCTCAACGACCGCACGATGGAGCAGGTGCTCGAGGCGGCCGCCGCGGCGGGCGCGCGCGAAGCCGCGTACGTGATCATGCGCCTGCCGCACGAGCTGAAGGATCTGTTCAGGGAATGGCTCGCCGCGCACTACCCCGAGCGCGCCGAGCACGTCATCAGCATCGTGCGGCAGCTGCGCGGCGGCCGGGACAACGATCCGCGCTTCGGCACGCGCATGACCGGGATCGGCAGCTACGCGGAGCTGATC
>DATDMW010000349.1:0-2690 GCA_036518595.1 Burkholderiales bacterium | reverse complement strand
ATCGCGGACAGCTCCTCGAGAGTGCTCGGCATCAGAACGCGACGTTGCGGCCGCCCTTGAGCTTCAGCATCTCGCGGGCGTCGTCGGGCGTCGCGATCGCGAGCCCGAGCTCTTCCAGGATTTTCCGGATCTTCGTGACCTGCTCGGCGTTCGTTTTCGCGAGAGTGCCGCGCCCGAGCCACAGGCTGTCCTCGAGCCCGACGCGCACGTTCCCGCCCATCACCGCCGACTGCGCCGCGACGAACATCTGGTTGCGTCCCGCGCCGAGCACCGACCACAGGTACTGGTCGCCGAACAGCCGGTCGGCGGTGCGCTTCATGTGCAGCACGTCCTCGGGGTGGGGGCCGATGCCGCCGCGGATGCCGAAGACCGACTGGATGAAGAGCGGCGGCTTGACCAGCCTGCGGTCGAGGAAGTGCGCCGCCGTATACAGGTGCCCGATGTCGTAGCACTCGATCTCGAAGCGCGTGTCGTTGCCGCTGCAGGACTCGAGGATATAGGCGATGTCGCGGAAGGTGTTCTTGAAGATGCGCTCGTCGGAGCCGGCGAGGTAGGGCTTCTCCCAGTCGTGCTTCCACTCCTTGTAGCGGCCGATCATCTCGTAGAGCCCGAAGTTCATCGAGCCCATGTTGAGCGAGGCCACCTCGGGCTGGAGCTGCAGCGCGGGCTGCAGCCGCTCCTCGGTGCTCATGGTCGGCGCGCCGCCGGTCGTGAGGTTGACGACGACATTGGACGCGGCCTTGATCTTCGGCAGGAACTGCATGAAGACCTTCGGGTCCTGCGTCGGCCGCCCGTCCTTCGGATCGCGCGCATGCAGGTGCACGATCGCGGCGCCGGCCTTGGCCGCGCCGATCGCGGCCTCGGCAATCTCGTCGGGCGTCACCGGGAGGTACGGCGACATCGACGGGGTGTGGATCGACCCCGTCACCGCGCAGGTGACGATGACCTTGCCTTGCGCGGCGGCCATGCTACTTCTTCTGCTCTTCGATCTTGACGGTCTTCACCGCCGCGGCGAGCTTGTGCGCGTCGGCGTCCCAGTACTTCCTGAACTCCGGCGCGTCCAGGTAGCTGATCGGCGTCTCGACCTTGGTCATGGCGTTCCGGAAATCGGGATCGTTCACGGCCTGCCGCACGCCCTCGCGCAGCTTCTGCTGGACCGCGGCCGGCGTCGCCGCGGGCACCATGATCCCGGCCCAGATGTAGTACTCGGCGTCGATGCCGAGCTCCTTCAGCGTCGGGACGTCGGGCAGCGAGGCGAGCCGCTTGCCGCCGAAGCTCGCGAGCGGGCGGAACTTCTTCGCCCGGATCTGCCCGATCATCGCCGCCGGACCGCCGACGGTCGAGTCGACCTGGCCGCCGAGCAGCGCCTGCACCGCCGGCCCGCCGCCGTTGTACGGCACGTGCCACAGCGTCGTGCCGGTGGCGTTCTCGAGCAGCGCGAAGGGCATGTGCAGCGCGCCGAAGATGCCCGAGGAGCTGTAGCTGATCTTGCCCGGGCGCTGCTTCGCGTCGGCGACGAAGTCCTTCACGCTCTTCCACGGAGCGTCCTCGCGCACCACGAGCACCACGGGGTCGGCCGAGATCAGCGCGATCGGCGCGAGCTCGCTCAATTCGTAAGGCGGCTTGTGCCCCTGCAGCCGCTCGGCCTCCGGGATCACCGAGATCGACGACAGCGCCATGAGGATGGTGTAGCCGTCGGGCTTCGCGTGCGCGACGTAGGCGTTGCCGGTCGCGCCCGCGGCACCGGGACGGTTCTCGACGATGACGCGCTGCTTGAGCACGCGCTCCAGCGCGATCGCGGTCGGCCGCCCGGTGATGTCGGCGACGCCCCCCGGCGGGAACGCGACCACCATCGTGATCGGGCGCGACGACGGATATTGTTCTTGTGCGAAAGCGACCGACGCCCCGAGAGCGACAGCGGCGGCGCCCAGAATTGCGAGACGCATGACTCCTCCTCCGGAACTGCGTGAGGCGCAATCATAGCGCTAGAATCGCGCTCTCGGCATGAACCTTCTCGCCATCGAGACCTCCGCGGACTTCTGCTCGGTCGCCGCCGCGCGCGGCGACGCCGCGTTCTCCCGCCACGAGCGCGCGGGGCAGCGCCACGGCGAGCTCGCGATCCCGATGATCGACGCCGTGCTCGCCGAAGCCGGGCTCGCGCTCGCCGACCTCGACGGCATCGCCTACGGCGCGGGACCGGGCGCGTTCACGGGCCTGCGCATCGCTTGCGGCGTCACGCAGGGGCTCGCGCTCGCGCGCGGCCTGCCGGTGGTCGGCGTCGGCACGCTGCTGGCTCTTGCGGAGGAGGCGGCGGGCGATGCTGCCGAGGCCGCCGTCGTCGCCTGCATCGATGCGCGCATGCGCGAGGTGTATCATGCCGCGTACCGCCGGGCGCGCGGCGAATGGCGCGAGATCGCCGCGCCGGGGCTGCACCGCCCGGACGCCGTTCCGCTGCCCGACGGCGAGGACTGGACCGGCGCGGGCAGCGGCTTCGGCGCGTATCCCGAGGCGCTCGAGCGGCGTCACGCCGGGCGGCTCGGCGATATCCGGCCCGACGTCGCGCCGACGGCGCGCGCGGTGCTGCGGCTCGCGGCGCGCGAGTTCGCGGCGGGCCGCGGCGCCGACGCGGCGACCGCGGTGCCCGTCTACCTGCGAGACAAGGTGGCTTTGAAGACGAGCGAGCGCGCATG